>NZ_JASAUS010000541.1:0-948 GCF_029953005.1 Bradyrhizobium sp. Mp27
CTAGCCCGTCTTATTCGTAAAGGACCGGCTCATGCGTCGGCTTTGTCAGCTTTCTGTCAGCTCGTCCAAATAGTAGCTCGTTGTGATGAGAACCAATTACAACAACTGGCCCTCCGACGGGCAAAGTGTGGACCAGCAGCGCGATGCGCTGGCCGGCACTTCTGGCGCAGATGGTGCTGCTTTTACGGCCGCTTTAGCTGCTGGACCAGCGTCTTCCGCTTTTGACAAGAGGACAGGTGTGTCAGTCCGCCTACACAGAGTAAGTAGCAATATTGGCAACGCCCAAAGTGTTTCTTTGTTTACTGATGCCAATGAACGCAATAAGGTGGGAGCGATGACCGTGGCGCCGGGGCGCAACAGTTTGCGAATTCTCAGCATAGAAAATCTCGGCCGGTCGAGGTACAAAGGGGTCGGGACGGCTATGATTGAAGTCGCCGATCATACTAGGCAGTCCGCGGGCCTTTCCAAGCTATCCCTTCTCTCTCAAGATGAAGGAGCTTCAGCATTTTTCTACAAGAAGGGATTCCGGTTTGCGGACGAGGGCAAGAATGCGGAAATGCGGACTGTCATTTCCAATCCACGATACGTCTCAGATGAAATTCTTATGGGCGAGATGGAGCGCTAGCCCGTCTTATTCGTAAGAGTGCGCCTGAGGGCTGGCGAGCGTGGTGTAAAGCGCTGATGCGGCGTAGGATTCGGTTGCGAAGCCACCCCATCACCTTAAACCACGCCCGCCATGACCGATGATACGATTCTGCCATCCTCGTTTCCAGCCGTTCACGCCAAGAAAGTCACAGCTGCCTTCGATGGCGGTCGATCCACGTCTACGACACGGATAAGAGCCGGCCCGTGGCCGTCGTGCTGCGGCCCGGCAAGACGCCGGGCGGCGTCGAGGTGCGTGCCCATCTGCGCCGCCTGGTACGGCATATCCGCACGCGATGGCACAAC
>NZ_JASAUS010000542.1:0-938 GCF_029953005.1 Bradyrhizobium sp. Mp27
GTGTTGCGCGCGAGCCCGTCGGAGAATGTCTTGAGGTTCGCGATGGTGTCCTTTAGGGGACCGGAATTGTCCTCCAGCACGGTGTCGACCCGTCGCAGCGCATCGCGCGCAGCCTGCGTCATGCTCTGGCCTGCACCGGCCTCGGCGATCAGGGTCACGGGCTCGCCGGCCTTGGCAACGATCATGCCGCCCTCCAGCGTCACCACCGGCACGCCGGTCAGCCCCTGGAAATCGAGCCCGACCTTGGTGTCGGTACGCACGGGTGTCGTCGAGGCAACCGAGATCGTCGCATTGACGAAGCGCGGATTATCCGGCGCGAGGCCGATCTGCGTCACCTCGCCGACGCGGATGCCGTTGAACAGCACGCCGGCACCGACCAGCAGACCTGGCACCGGACCCTGGAATTGCACATGATAGTTCGCGCGCGGCCCGATGCCGCCCGTGTTGTTCAGCCAATAGACGAAGCCGAACACCGCGAGGATAGCGGCCAGCACGAAGCTGCCGATCAGCACGTAGGGAGCGCGGGTTTCCATGTCTCATCTCATCTGGTGTTGCAGCATCTGCGAGCGCTTGCCGTGGAAATAGGCGCGCACCCAGGGATGCTCGGATTGCAGCAATTCGTGCATCGGGCCGATCGCCACGATCTTGCCGTCGGCGAGCGCGGCGACGCGGTCGCAGACCGTGGTGAGGCTCGCAAGATCATGGGTGACCATGAACACGGTGAGGCCGAGGGTCTTCTGCAGCGTCCCGATCAGCGCGTCAAAATCGCCGGCGGCGATCGGGTCGAGACCGGAGGTCGGCTCGTCCAGGAACAGGATCGGCGGATCGAGCGCGAGTGCGCGGGCCAGTGCCACGCGCTTGGTCATGCCGCCCGAGAGCTCCGACGGATATTTGTCGGCGTCCTGCGCCCGCAACCCGACCATCTCGAGCTTGGCGAT
>NZ_JASAUS010000543.1:0-937 GCF_029953005.1 Bradyrhizobium sp. Mp27
GCCGAAAGTCATCGCCGGTGTAAAGTTCATCGACGGAATCGAAGTCATTCCGAACACTGAAAGCCACGCCGCCTGATCAGGCCGCGTCACCCAAAATCAGCCATAGCTCGTACGAAGAGGACACCGGGCTCAAATACGGACACCAACCCAATTGAGGCAGGCTTACTTTTGCGCCTCTCTGATCTCTTAGAGGGCCGCTAGATTGGCAATCATCTTCCAACTGCGAACGAGGCGGTGTGGCTCTTCGCCAAGTGGTGTAACCTGGCCCGACTTTTCCCAAGCGAGGGGGTTACCGCGAACAGATGGCGGATGTTTCATAAGAAGGTGACGCGGCAGTATTACGGCCTGTGGCAAATTGAGCGGCAACCGCGATCAGGCGCAAGAAAATGCAGAAATGCCCGGCATCGCTTGCAGGGCCTTTCTTTTTCTTTTGAGCGCTGCACGGTTGACCTAGAAATCCATACCGCCCATGCCTCCCATGCCACCGCCACCCGCAGGCGCGCCGCCGCCGGCGTTCCTCTTCGGCACCTCGGTCACCATGGCTTCGGTGGTGATCAGGAGAGCCGCGACCGAGGCCGCGTTCTGGATCGCCACGCGAACCACTTTGGTCGGGTCGATGATGCCCTTGGCAACCAAGTTGCCATACTCACCGGTCTGCGAGTCGAAGCCGTAGGCGTACTGTTCCTTTTCCAGGATCTTGCCTACGATCACCGAGCCGTCTTCGCCGGCGTTGATCGCGATCTGGCGAGCCGGCGCGGACAGCGCCTTGCGCACGATCTCGACGCCGGTCTTCTGGTCGTCGTTCTTGGTGCGCAGCCCCTTGAGATGCTCGGAGGCACGGAGCAGGGCGACGCCGCCGCCCGGGACGATGCCTTCCTCGACCGCCGCGCGGGTCGCATGCATCGCGTCATCAACGCGATCCTTGCGCTCCTTCACC
>NZ_JASAUS010000544.1:0-936 GCF_029953005.1 Bradyrhizobium sp. Mp27
ATCTTCGGGGCGAAGCGCCATATCGCAGAGCTACACGAACGCACTCGCAATCGCCAGCAAAACAAGACGCTTCAGGCAACCTTCGTCGGCCGCTTCGTCACCTTCGGGACCACACGCGACCACTCCGCAAGACCTTCAATCAGCATCGCCAGTTGCGCCCCCGTCACCGGCATCGTACCCTCGCGAACAGGTGGCCAGGCAAAGCCCCCATTCTCCAGCCACTTCGTCGCTAGAACCATTCCCGAGCCGTCAAAAACCAGTAGCTTCAAACGATCCGATCGCTTCGATCGGAAGACATAAACGTCACCGCTGTAGGGCTTGCCGCCTAATCCCTCCGCTACCAGCGCGACAAGGCCATGAACGCCTTTACGAAAGTCAATCGGCTGCGTCGCGACGAACACACGGACCATTGGACCGAAAGAGATCATCGCGTCGATCTCACCGCCGCCAGCACGCGCTCCAGCGTCGCGGCGTCGACGCCGACGGGCACGCGCACCGTCGCGCCCGCGATCATCACCTCGATCCGCTCGGCCGGATCCGTCAGAACATGCGCCTTATCGATCGCGTTCGGCTGCGCCTCGACGGCGGCCTCGAGCCTGACTTGCACGAACTGCGGCGCTTCGCTCGACGCGAGCCGCGCCTGGCGTCGCCACACACTGAGCAGTCCCCGGTTCACCCCGTTGCGTCGAGCCACCTCGGAAATGCTCGTCTCCGGATCGGCACTCTCGGCCACGATCCGCGCCTTCTCCGCATCGCTCCAACTGCGCCGTCGCCTCTCCCCTGTGATCACCTCGATCCGCTGATAGGAGGCGGCATCATGCCCGTCTTGATGTCTGTCTTGATGCATGGAACGAGCGTCCCTCGCGTTGTCAAATCCACGCGCGAGTCTCGCTCATCCCGTCCACCTAAACGAGGTGGGGTCGTCGTACCGCTATC
>NZ_JASAUS010000545.1:0-934 GCF_029953005.1 Bradyrhizobium sp. Mp27
AAGGACTTCCGGCGCATCGCCACGCGATATGACAAGCTCGCCCGTAATTTTTTGGCCGCTGTTCATCTCGCCGCTCTCGTCGCATATTGGCTCAATTGAGTCTGGACCCTAATCAATTCGCTCAGTGAGCTCGGCATATCGAGCGGCTCGAATCCGATCGTCAGCTTGAGTGAATTCACTTACAAGAAAGGTAAAACCATCTACATCGAGAGTGAGCCAGCCGAGTACGTCTACCAGGTCAGGAAAGGCGCGGTACGGACCTGCAAATTACTCTCCGATGGGCGGCGCCAGATTGGCGCATTTCATTTGCCGGGTGATATTTTTGGACTCGAGAACGGCGGAGTCCACCGATTTACGGCGGAAGCGATCATCCAAACCGCTGTTCGCCTGATCAGGCGGCAACACCTTGAGACGGTCGCCGAGAATGACGCGGTTGTCTGGCGCACCTTGCTCAGCTTGACGACGAATAACTTGCAACACGCCGAAGACCATATGCTGCTGCTCGGACGTAAAACTGCTCTGGAGCGCGTTGCCGCGTTCTTGCACGAGATGGATGAACGACTCACGGCTGCTGACGTGATCTCGCTCCCAATGTCTCGGCGCGACATCGCCGATTACCTTGGTTTGACCGTCGAAACCGTTTCGCGTGCAGTGTCGCAATTGCACACTGATGGTGTCCTCGATTTCATCGGCAATACCCAACGCGAGATCGTGATTTTGGACCGGCAGCGGCTCGCGAGCCTTGACCTGCAAAGCTAACATGCGGACGGCGTGAAAAGCTTCGGTCGCGGTTAGGATCGCCCGCAGCAACTACCGCACTTTCAGGCCCCGTGGGTCGGTCAAAATCCCCCGGGTATGGTCACTTGAAACTCCCCCACCTGATGATCGCCGTCAGCGCCGCTGAACAGCAGTAGCCGGTCAGGCAGGACGTTTA
>NZ_JASAUS010000546.1:0-934 GCF_029953005.1 Bradyrhizobium sp. Mp27
ACCAGCCGGCGTAAATTGGACGTCCCCATCCGCCATAGTACCGAGGACCATAGTATCCGCCCCAAGCGTATGGCCTGTAATAAACGCGGGGTCGGTAATAACCCGGGCCATAGTAACCATACCGCGGGCCGTAAGCGGGACCATAGTAGTAGGGAGAGGCCGCAGCTGCGGCGCCAAAGGCGAGTGCTCCAGCGGCGAGACCAAAGCCAAGTCCTGGACCCCAGCCACCGCCGTGCCAACCGCCACGCCAGTGGGCTTCGGCGGGAGCGACAGCGGCGACGGAGATCGCGCCGGCAGCCAATGCTGCTAGTGCAATTTTTCGCATTCACATCTCCATGTTCATGTAGGGCGACAAATCAATGCAATGCGATGAGGGCTCGTTCCTACGACTTTCGCCTGCGGCGGGCCTGTCTGTAGGTGGGAGAGCCGGTCGCGCTATAATCGCGCGAGCGCGAGCCGAGCGCGCAGCATGCCGCAGCGCAGGTTGAGGCGGGCTACCGCTTTCCCAGGAGCCTTTCATTTACTCACACGGGAACCGTGATTTCGATTGTCCCTTTTGAGAAGGGCGCGCTAAGCGTGTCCCAGCAGGGGACGTCACATGTCAGACAGGGCCCGCGAGTTTATCGATTTCTGGGTAGAGAACAGCATACATGCTGTCGAACAGGACCATACTGCGGGCGCGTCGCAGGATGTGCCGGAACTCTCGCGACGTCTCATCGAGGCTGCCAAGGGGCAGGGCATTCCGGAGGCCGACTTGCGGGCTGCGATTGGCGACATCGCCGCCTATATCGAAGAGCTTCTGAGGGCAGCGAACAGCGCTGAAAGCGAGCGGCGTACGCCTACGTAGGCGCCCTGCAACCTCTGGACATCACCAGGCTGAAGGTTAAGCTCTTCAAACATTCCCTGCTGCTCTGCGGTGATCGGGACATCTAAA
>NZ_JASAUS010000547.1:0-929 GCF_029953005.1 Bradyrhizobium sp. Mp27
CAAAAGTTCTTCTGGAGTGATCATCGATGGTGTCCACCTCGTTCATGGTGGACACCTCATCCCATCCCCGCGCTCAACTGCATAGGTGCGTAGAAAGGAGCGCTTACGGTGCTCCCATCCCCGCGGATCAGATACCCAAGATCAACGGGCCCCTCACCGGATTGCACGGCTGGCACGATCGGCCGGGGACGATAGAGCGACTGAGACGGGCCTGGTTCATCCGGCTGGCTCACGCGGGGATGATGGATCAGGCGAACATCCCTGCGGCCTCCTGGTCCAAACGTAGCCGAAAATAGCGCTCCCCATTGATCACAAACTGACTTGGCCCGAACTGGTTTGGCAGCAGATGCATATTTCCCAATACATCGATCAACACGACTGAAGCCGCCTGGGAGCCGTGGCGCCAGCCGGCGCCAACGATCGCTCCTATATCCCGCAGCTCCGGAGCCGCCCCCGGCGGTCCTGCGAACGACGAGGCGGCTGCAAATTCAGATGCTGGCGCAGAGCGCGCATCGTCACGCAAGTCGTGGGGTGTGGGGTGGATCCAGATCAACGAAGGAGTCGAGACCGCCGTAGATGTTTGACGATCGAGGCCTCACGCACGACGGCGATGCGGAGTCTTGCATCTGTTGCCCGAGCCAGGCCCAGGCTCCCTGGCTGGGGGTGGCCGGTGTAGCAGGAAGCTCGAGCGGCGGATGAGCTTGCGCGCCCCAGTGCGGCGCTGGCTCTGGTGAGGCGGGTCCTTGGATCTGCTCGCCAAGCCAGTTCCAGGCTCCGGCGCTCGGCGTCGCCGGGGTTGCGGGAAGCTGCTGCGACGAACCCCCGTGGGTCGGTCAAAATCCCCCGGGTATGGTCACTTGAAACTCCCCCACCTGATGATCGCCGTCAGCGCCGCTGAACAGCAGTAGCCGGTCAGGCAGGACGTTTAT
>NZ_JASAUS010000548.1:0-915 GCF_029953005.1 Bradyrhizobium sp. Mp27
TCGTCAGGCGGCGAAAAGCCGAAGGCAATCCTGTGCGCCTCGTCAGACAAGATGTGCGGCCGCATCAATCGGGCCCAAAAGCCGCACTCTCACGAATAGGACGGGCTAGGCCCGCAATAATGTGTGTGTCAGTGATTTGTGGCCCGTCAGGTTGGATTGCGCGACCCGACAATAGTTCGCTGATGGGCTTATCGTAAAAGCGCCCCTTCCAACTGTTGCAACCGTTGTTGTATAGTTTGGAGTCGTTATGCCGGAGGGGTTGCTTGCACAACAAAAGATTACGGGCGCGAATGTTGACTGGAGTGGCCGGGTCGTTTCGAACCGCCGGAGGATCGGCTTTGAGGGCCTGCTGCGGAATTACGTGTTCGAGATCGAAGGAGTTCTGGGGAAGAAAGCGGCCACACGCACAACACATCAAGAGTTGATTGCCGTTCGTTTCGGGAACGTATGTAGCCAGGTCACGCCGCATCTTATGCCACAGCCGCTCTTTGATCGACGGCGTCATCAAGTAAGCCAATGTCACCCCCAATAGCGTTGAACGATGCAGCAGAGTACATTCACTTGGAATGGCTGTCTGACCTGAGCAATCGGCTGCGTACCATCGTCGCGAGTTTATCTACGCCTTTCGGTCCCTTCTCATAGAATTCGGAAATGCCGGTCAGACTTGATTGTTGGCTCGATCGCTGGTGTTCAACTAGTCGTTGGACCCAGGCCTTGCTAACGAGATCGAGAATCTCCATGAATTCATTGCGCAGGTCGTCTTGAAGGAAGATCCGTTCCTTCCTTATCGCCTTATGAGCCAGAAAGAGAGCTGGCCCCGCAAATTCGGACAGTAGCTTGAGTGGATTTTCTGCCTGACAGCGGCGAGGATTCTTGCTGCGAATCAGGAGCGAAGATGACGAAGAAGAGCCGCCG
>NZ_JASAUS010000549.1:0-905 GCF_029953005.1 Bradyrhizobium sp. Mp27
CGGCGGCTCTTCTTCGTCATCTTCGCTCCTGATTCGCAGCAAGAATCCTCGCCGCTGTCAGGCAGAAAATCCACTCAAGCTACTGTCCGAATTTGCGGGGCCAGCTCTCTGACTCTATCTCCCATCGGCCGTAGCGGGCTGCTCACGATCGTCTGAATTCAGTGCTCACGATCGCGCGAAATCGATGCTCACGATCCGTGAAATCCGCAAGCTGGTGCGTATCTGCCGCCGCAATTGTGTTGAAGACGGGAGTTGCCCTCCCGGAGCCGGCCTGCAGGGGCGGACTTCAAACCACCCCACGCTGCTGCGTTTAAGAGACGTAGTGGTGAGCGTTGGGGAAAAAGGCGGCGGACTACGCCATCAGGTGAGCGATGAGAAGATGAGCGCAAGCGAACCGCCGATGAGGCATCGAAATGGGTCCAGACGCTGTCATAACGGGGTGTATAGGCGGCATGACCTCATCACAGGCTTCAATGGGGAACGAGGGAATTTGGCTCGGGGTGTTAAGTGAAATCCGCAAGTGGCGCTCACCACGAGGGAGAATACCAATACTCCGAGACAGGGGCGGTGCAGCTTGTAGTAGCGTTGAAGTGGCTGCAATAGCCATGGAGCGAAGGGGATGCGTTACCCTGTCCGACATCGGACGCCAAGGCTTTGTCAGGAGGAGCGTTATCACGCCGGACAAACCGTTGCCCATCATCAAGCGTATGGTCTGGGAGGCCTACCAGCTGGTGGCATTGAATGGAAAGGCGGCGGGCGTCGATGGTCAGAGCTTGGAGAATTTGCGCGGGATCTTGGGAGCTATGGCTGATTTTGGGTGACGCGGCCTGATCAGGCGGCGTGGCTTTCAGTGTTCGGAATGACTTCGATTCCGTCGATGAACTTTACACCGGCGATGACTTTCG
>NZ_JASAUS010000550.1:0-900 GCF_029953005.1 Bradyrhizobium sp. Mp27
CCGAACTCGGCCGTTAAACGCTTCAGCGCCAATGGTACTATGGCTTAAGCCCTGGGAGAGTAGGTCACTGCCAGGCCTGCCAAGGACAAGAAATCATCCTCTTTCGATGTTTGAAACCAAAACGCCGCTTCCGGAAACGGAGGCGGCGTTTTTGTTTGTGTTGTTGTCTTCTGCAGCAGCGGGCACCGAGCTCTATCTCTCGAGACAGAACACGTTGACGCCGATCCCGCGGCGCGAGCAGAAGACATGGCTTCGCGCGGTGCGTCTTCCATTCGTAGACCGACAGCAGATCTTCGCCGCTCTCAACGGTGCGCGCGCTCTCGTGCACCTTCGTCATCAGCGCATTCTTCTGCCGCCACAGTGATCAGCCGCAAGTCGTGATTTCAGGTGATTCCTGACACCAGGCTGAACGCCACCGCGCCGCAAATGGCAGGCGCCTCAAGAGGTCGGCATGCAGATGGATTGGACACAGAACAATGTTTGGTGATCGCAGGACCCACCACGGGGTTGTGATCATTCAGCCATGATCGGCCCTTAGCAGACGCAAGTGGAGTTCATGCGCAGTTCATTCCAGGCTCCCTAGTTTTTCCGTCGTCGAGACCTTCGATCGCCAAGACCTTCCGCTGACAACACCAACCACCCCTTTCAGGAGGAGACTCCCATGCCAGCATTGCTTCGTCCCGCCCTCACCGCGTTCGGCGTCGCGTGCCTTCTGTCCGCCGCATCGCTTGCCTCCTCCGGCACTGCGTTCGCGCAAGCCAAGCAGGCCGCGCCGGTGGCGAAGGCCGCGCGAGCTATGGCGGAATCTGGGTGATGACGGTGTGAGGAAGGCGGCGTATCGAGGCGGGTGACGAGCCTGCCAGAACCTCTCGAGGAGAGCGATACGCCATGACCGAGACT
>NZ_JASAUS010000551.1:0-884 GCF_029953005.1 Bradyrhizobium sp. Mp27
GAACGCTCAGGTCAACCAAGCCGTTCCGATGACACTGCTGGGGCCCGGCGTCACGCGACGCCGCGGCCAGCCGCGCGCGTAGCCTGTGCGGTAAAATACGCGCTTACGATAAAGGCACGCGCGAGGTGGGATTCGTAACGCTCCCGTTGCATCTGCCGGAAGAGAAGCTCAGCGCCGGCGAGGCCTCGGTTCAGATCTCTGCGCGCTCTCGCGCACGCCGACCTGGAAGCCGATGAGTGTGAATCGACGCTGAACATTGACCCCGCACGCGCGAAATCAATCAAGCACTTGGGACGCCGATCGGCGTCCGGACCCCACGCCGATTCACATGCTGGGCGACATCGAGCGGAATCCGCACGTCATCGACGATCGATCGAACGGCAGCTGGTGGCAGAAGCTCAACTCGCCGCAGAAGTATTGTCGAGTGGGCCGAGGGAGTTTCACCCTCAGCCCCTCACAGAACCGGACGTGATACTCTCGCATCATCCGGCTCTTGTCACCCAACCGTTGCGTGACCAAGGCGCGCCCAGTGGACGAAGAGTGAGGGGTTGTGTGAATCGGCGCGGGGGGCCGACGCCGATCGGCGCCGGGGTCACTTTTCCGGCACTTGAAAAATCAAGACGTTAGCCCAGGAGATGGACTGATTGAGGGGCGCATTGCCTCACCCAGAATGTTACTGGACAACTTCTCGCCGATGATTGGGTCGGTGCCATCGAATTGGTTCGGTGGCGTCTATGGCGGGAAAGATCAGCATGGGCGCGCGGCGCGAGGTGGTCGGTGGTAACGGAGCGTTACCGATCGGCCAAACGAGCGGAGAAGGGACGGATCCTCGACGAGCTGTGCGCGACGACTGGCTGGCATCGCAAGCATGCGGTGCGCGCGCT
>NZ_JASAUS010000552.1:0-883 GCF_029953005.1 Bradyrhizobium sp. Mp27
CTGCGCCCATCCGCCGCCAACAGAACTATCCGCGCCCGCTTCAAATCGCGCTGCAACGTCACCGGTGAGCGACAGCACGCCTCAAGCACCTTGCGATCTTTCCTCGAAAGGCGGACTTCTCTTGCTTCGGGTATCATCCCGACCTTGAATCACGACTCACGTTCCAAGAAAAGTGGGTACTAGTATTTCGATACGAGCCGCAAATGGCAGGTCATCAAATTCGAGATCGACATACAGCTGCAAAAGCTCAAGGTCCTCTTCCTTTTTCGTAATCGGGCCTGCTTTCGCCAGCTCTTGCCGGGCCTTTGCACGATCACCGCCGGGGCTGAGGTAATAGAAGGCGAGGTAATACGCGATCTTCCTGTACCAAGCAGGATGCTGGATATTGGTGCGCAGCCGATCCAGCACGGCGGTCCAGTCTTTCCAAAGCCCGAGGTGAAAATACAGCGAGGACAAACGGCCAACGTAAGCACCCAGTGCGTTCACATCGATGCGAAGCAGCTTCAGTCCGTCTCCGACTACCGCCAGCGCTGGCGCGGTATTCGTCTTGTGCCATATCGTGTACTGCGTGACGTCAGCGCGCGTTGCCTGCAGGGCCCGCTCGAAATGCTTTTCCCGTAGGGCTGCCCTGTATGCCTTCCCGATGTCAAAACCCGGCAGGCGCCGCCAGCAGCAATCCTTGAACTTTTTACCGGAGGCGCATGGGCATGGCTCGCTCCATTTTGGCTTCCACATCGGGCGTTTCGGCATCCTGCGGCTCGCCTGCAGCTAACCCGTCCTATTCGTGAGAGTGCGGCTTTTTGGCCCGATTGATGCGGCCGCACATCTTGTCTGACGAGGCGCACAGGATTGCCTTCGGCTTTTCACCGCCTGACCACCTGTA
>NZ_JASAUS010000553.1:0-875 GCF_029953005.1 Bradyrhizobium sp. Mp27
CTGGCGGCGATTGAAGAGCACGAACCAGTTGCCGAAAGTCATCGCCGGTGTAAAGTTCATCGACGGAATCGAAGTCATTCCGAACACTGAAAGCCACGCCGCCTGATCAGGTCGCGTCACCCAAAATCAGCCATAGCTCTCGGATCACTGCTCTCACCATTTTGGCGGCAGTGCCTTCTGCTCGGATCGCTGCATTTCGAACAGGTGAACGTCAAATTTCACTTTTTGAGATTGTCCTTTGGATCGTCGGAATTTGCTTGCTAGATCGCTTTGTCCAGTTGCCGCAATCTCTCCTCAATGCGGCATTCCCTACAACCGTTCTCGGCGCATATCCGCACTCGACCGGATGGCTAAAAGCGTTCGATCTTTTTTTTGGCTTAGCCTTGGTAGCTATCAGCGAAGAAGTCATATTTCGCCGATACATCCGGCTAGCATTCCGGCCTTATCTGGGTGACGGCATCTTTGCCGTTCTCACTACGTCAATTTTGTTCGGCTCAATTCATTGGTGGGCCGGCCTTGGTAATGTCCTTTCTGCGTCTACTGTTGGCCTTTTCCTCATGTTAATGCTGCGGCGGTCGGGTGTGCTATGGCCGGTGGCACTCGCGCATTACCTGCTAGACTTGATCAATTTCGCCTAACGCGCCTTGCAGGTTCGGAAGTCTTACGACTGCTCCTGGCCCGTTTGAGACCTGGCGAGGGGTACTAAAGATGTCCGCTCACTGGGGCTGACCGGAAGTCGTCTCGGGAAAACCAAGCCGACGCGATTGACCCTGGCTGTGTAAAAACGCGGCGCTTGACGTGATTCTCGCGGTATGATTCCCGCACGATTTGCGGGGGTCTCGGATGAAGCGCTTCATTGAGGGTGCGGATCGTGG
>NZ_JASAUS010000554.1:0-871 GCF_029953005.1 Bradyrhizobium sp. Mp27
CGCCCTCCCGACGCAACGACAAAACCGTAAAGCCCCGCGTTCAGCATAACCCGGCAGGAATCCACTTAAATCCAGCGGGGCGCTGTCCAAACAACCGGGGCCAGCTCTAAAGATCGCTTCACGCGCGTTTGCAATTTTGCGCCAAAGAAAGACCTTGGAGTACATATCGGTAGGATTACCGGCCTCAAGCACTTGTTGCTTTTGCAGTGAAGAAAAATCCGTATTGTTGAGGTATACCTGCCGCTCCTCTTCGCTGTACCTCGCGAGGTCAGGCAACTCGACGAAGCCGAGAATGGCTGCGTCGGTAGCCGCATAGGCCTCCATGAACTGCTCCCAGACAGCGCGGGTCGCCGAGAATTCCAGTTCGTTGGAGCGTTTTCCCCGGTCCCCTAAATGGGCCAGGCGCTCCTTCACAGACTCGAGATCGCGGGATTGATCGGCTTTGAATGCCTCTAGGTTTCGGTCATACCTGAACTTAATGAGAGCTTCGCCCAATTTGGTGGGGAGCAAAAGGGCGGCCCCCAGAAATCCGCCTATAGCGCCGGTAAGCCACGGGTAGAGGCCTGTCAGAAAAAGCTCGATGGTCATGATCTATTGTTTTCCTGCGAATCGCGAGAGATTACGTTGACACAATGCAGGGTAGCACTACGAGAATTGGAACGCTTGTCCCGGTTATTCACAGAACCGCGTCCATCCATATCGCCCGGCACGGCAGCCCTCGCGAAGCGCCCAACGGGCTGGCGACAAGGGACAGTTAAGCTTAGCCCGTCTTATTCGCGAGAGGGCGCCTGAGAGGCTGGCGAGCGTGGTGTAAAGCGCTGATGCGGCGTAGGATTCGGTTGTGAAGCCAACCCCATCACCTCAACCGCGA
>NZ_JASAUS010000555.1:0-858 GCF_029953005.1 Bradyrhizobium sp. Mp27
CGGCGGCTCTTCTTCGTCATCTTCGCTCCTGATTCGCAGCAAGAATCCTCGCCGCTGTCAGGCAGAAAATCCACTCAAGCTACTGTCCGAATTTGCGGGGCCAGCTCTCCCCTCCCAAGGGAGAACCATCAAACGCCAAACATTACAAACTCGCAACAATTACGATGCGACCGGTGCAGAAGTCGCATGGACCGCATCGCGGCTTGACAGGCGCAAAACGTGCGAGGGCGATCAGGGGTAGTTGCGCGAATTTTTCACTCGCTCCCGTCGTGGTTTGTGCGCTATCATCGCGCCATGAGACCGATCCCGCCCAACACCGCCACCATCGAGGTGGATTGCCTGCGCCTCGTTGACGAGGCGTGTCACGTCTGCGCGCTCGACGCCGATGGTGAGATGCTCAGCCTGCTCGAAAGCATCGAGGGCGAGGACGCCGCCGACAAGGCGCATGAGCTGGCCGAGCGCCTGTCGCGCGAGACCAGCCTGCCCATCAAGGTTCGGCACGACCGCGATTGATGTAATCCATCACCGTGTCCAGCCAGCGCTGGTTCGTTTCCTGATAGACCGGGGCGGTGCCCCGCTCCAGCAGGTAGTTAAACTGCTGCGGCTTGTAGCCCTGCTCCGCATAGGCTGCAGCGATGTCGGGGAACATCACCTCCTTCGGGATCGACTGGCCGAAGCCGCCGACATAGTCACCGTGGATGCCAGTCGAATACGTGCGATGCGGCGACGCCGAGGTCACCGGGTCGAGCCCCCCGTGGGTCGGTCAAAATCCCCCGGGTATGGTCACTTGAAACTCCCCCACCTGATGATCGCCGTCAGCGCCGCTGAACAGCAGTAGCCGGTCAGGCAGGACGTTTA
>NZ_JASAUS010000556.1:0-855 GCF_029953005.1 Bradyrhizobium sp. Mp27
GTCGTCAGGCGGTGAAAAGCCGAAGGCAATCCTGTGCGCCTCGTCAGACAAGATGTGCGGCCGCATCAATCGGGCCCAAAAGCCGCACTCTCACGAATAGGACGGGCTAGGAAAGGTCATCCTCTTTCCCCACTCAATACCCGCTCGGTCACGGTGGCTTGAGCAACCTTCAGCAATTCTTCGGCGGTCACGTTCTCTTCACCGAAGTACCCTAAAAGATCACACGCTAGGCATCGTTCGTGGTGTATCCACGCGAAGGTGCATCCCTTGTCCCATACAAATCCACCGGATCACCCGCGTTGTTGAAGAGCTGCGACAAATCCAGTGTTCAAGAGCGTTGCTGTATCTGGCACACCGACAGCTCATTCCAAATATCCAAAATTGCTGGAAATACCGATTGCTGGCGTTCCCGCTGGAAATGCAATTATCCGATCACACAACTTGCCACTATTGGCATTTATTGCGCCAAAAATCAGCGCAGCGCTGCTTTCACATTGCCAGGTGCGACGCGTCTCAAGCACATCTCAGGCGCGTCTCAAGCACATCTCAAAAGGATGTGAGGGGGAGTCGGCCCTGCAAGTGGGACCTTGATTCGGTCCGGAGGGTCTAACCCGTCCTATTCGTGAGAGTGCGTTTTTCTAGTCCGATTGATGTGGCCGCACATCTGCTCTGACGAGGCGCACAGGAGTGCATTCGGCTTTTCACCGCCTGACCACCCGTACTTTGCAACGCGCTTGAGGGATAGGTTGGGCGAACGGGGGCGGACGCCCCGCCGGTCAAGGACCGAGCGGCAGCAGCGCGCCGGGCAAGCCGCAGATCAGGTCGGCTTCGGGACATGCCGCGGCAAACGCAAGG
>NZ_JASAUS010000557.1:0-852 GCF_029953005.1 Bradyrhizobium sp. Mp27
ATTGTGAATCGACGCTGAACATTGACCCCGCACGCGCGAAGTCAATCAAGCACTTGGACGCCGATCGGCGTCCGGACCCCACGCAGATTCACACTGGTGGCGCTATGGGAGTGACAGCGGACATCAGAGCGCTGTTCAGCGGCCACCTTCCGGATGGCGGGGTGATCTGCGAGTCTGCGGTTTGTTTGAACCGTAGGCTTAGAATGGACACAGTGCATACTGCTATCACGGAGCCGGTGCGGCGGCTTGAGGTCTTCACCGGAGCCGGCCGTCGGCGGAAGTGGAGCGACGAGGACAAGGCGCGGATCGTTGCGGAGATCGTGGCAAGCGGCGATTCGGTCTGTTCGGTAGCGCGGCGGTATGGATTGTCGCCGCAGCAGTTGTTTGGCTGGCGACGTCAGCTGCGAGAAGCAGCAGGCGGTCATTCCCGAGAGGACGAAGTTCAGTTTGTGCCGGCGGTGGTTGACGCCGTGGTGCCGGCGCCGACTGTTCACCGGGATCGTAAAGCGGTGCGCAAGGCAGATAGCGGGATCATCGAGATTGAAGTCGACGGCATCACGATCCGAGCCGGTCGTGGAGCGGACACCGCGATGATTGCGTCGATCGTCCAGGCGCTAAAGGCGAGCCGGTGATCGGTCCGTCAGGCGCGGTCCGGGTGATGGTGGCGACCAAACCGGTAGACTTCCGCTATTATGCGGAGTGCGCGGCAGGAAGTTGCTGCCCGCCGCGGTTTTCTCGTATGTCCCCGTGGGTCGGTCAAAATCCCCCGGGTATGGTCACTTGAAACTCCCCCACCTGATGATCGCCGTCAGCGCCGCTGAACAGCAGTAGCCGGTCAGGCAGGACGTTTAT
>NZ_JASAUS010000558.1:0-850 GCF_029953005.1 Bradyrhizobium sp. Mp27
GACCTGATCCGCGGCTTGCCCGGCGCGCTGCTGCCGCTCAGTCCTTGACCGGCGGGGCGTCCGCCCCCCGTTCGCCCAACCTATCCCTCAAGCGCGTTGCAAAGTACGGGTCGTCAGGCGGTGAAAAGCCGAAGGCAATCGGCCAGCCCGCCCGTTGCAGGATGCGTTCGAAGCGCACGTCCGTTGCCGTGGCGATTTCGTCGAACCCGTTCGACATCGACCACTCGATCATCCCCGCGAACATCGTCAGCGTGGCCTCGTGTAGGAACCGGTCTTCCCTCCCCTCCCCTCGCCTCGCGTGTCGACGCAAAAGCGAGAACTCTCGACCATGGTCGATTTACCCCGTAGCCGGCCGCCCGGGAGCAGTTGCGGGAAGGTCCAAGACAGCATGGTTGGGCCCGTGGTCGGAAGCAGGCGGGCACAGCCTGCGACGTCGCCAAGGTCTGTCAGGGCCAGGATGTAGGTCGGGTCGAGCGCGTCGTATTCGTCGCGCTCGCGGCCGTACTCGATCTTTACCTGCCAACCGAGTCGGCCGGCGAACACCCGGGCGCGCAGCTTGTGCATCTCATCGACCAGAGACCCCAATCCACCGTGCTCGTTGGCACCAATCGCAATTGCCCGCATTCGTCGAATCCTCCGTCGCGCCCAGGTGAACGGAGGCAAGTCAGCATGGCGCGGCAGCTCGTACGCTCTGTTGAATTAACGGGGCCCCGGCGAGCTCCGATTCGCGCGAGCCGAGGCAGGTACACGCCATCGGCCCAGATGTAGACATAGCGACGCGCCGACAGATCGCGTCTCTGCCAGCGTTCGTACTCGACCTGCCAATCGGCCTTCAGGCCGGCGATCACCG
>NZ_JASAUS010000559.1:0-847 GCF_029953005.1 Bradyrhizobium sp. Mp27
CCAACGCAGGCGCAATCGCCGGCGGTACGCTTGGCGTGTACTACGCTTTCATCCAGTTCGCTGGCTTCACGATGGGTAAGGCGGTTGCCCAGTTCGACGCCCCCTGGACCAACTATCCGGGTAACAACTTCGACGGTCTGACTGGTGGCGGCGGCACGGTCACTGGTGTGAACCAGTTCACCTATACTGCCGACTTCGGTCAGGGCATCACTGCCGCGATTTCGGCTGTGGATCCGACGGCCTACTATCAGAGCAACCTGTACAACACCAGCGCCGGCTTTTCGATCGCGACTGTTGGTACCGGCGGCTACGGCATCAATGCCTTCGGTGGCACGCGGGCTCCTGACATCCAGGGTATGGTCCGCATTGACCAGGCCTGGGGTCTGTTCCAGTTGTCCGCAGCGGCGCATAACAACCACGTAGCGTACTACGCGACTCCTGGTCTTGTCGGAACCGAAGCGGCCGGTCATCCGGGCGACAAGTGGGGCTGGGCTGTTCAGGCGGCTTTGTCCATCAAGAACATTCCGACTGGCGCGGGCGACGTGATCAACGTCCAGGCGGTCTACACTGACGGTGCGACCCGCTACAACTTCCAGAGCTTGGCTTCGCAGAACTATGCAATGTTCGGCGGTACCAACCTGGCTGGCGCCTATCAGAGCATTGGCCTTGCCGGCGCTGCTGATGGTGTGTTCGCCAACGGAACCGGCATCAGCACGGTTACGAGCTGGGGCTTCCGTGGCGCCTACACCCACAACTGGGATGCGTACTGGAACACGGCAATCTACGGTTCGTACGCTCAGCTGAAGTACGGCAACGGTGGTGCGGCTCTCGTTTGCGGCCAACTCGC
>NZ_JASAUS010000560.1:0-826 GCF_029953005.1 Bradyrhizobium sp. Mp27
AAACGTCCTGCCTGACCGGCTACTGCTGTTCAGCGGCGCTGACGGCGATCATCAGGTGGGGGAGTTTCAAGTGACCATACCCGGGGGATTTTGACCGACCCACGGGGAATGCACGGCGGCGGGCAGGAACTCATCTTCCGTCAGACCTCCGGCTCTTGCGATTGATTTGATACGCAAGCGGCTGACCGCTGGCGTTGTCACGTGACGATCTCCTTCATCCCGCTAATCCCGAATCTTTTTCGATTCGCCTGTGCGATGTAGTGCGCGGGCTTCTTCGCCATGTTTCTGAACTTGGCCACTCTAGAATCAGAAATGCCGTCAGTTGCGAGTTCCTTGCGTGCAATGAAATTCAGATCGAAGCCCGTAGCACGAGTAAGTACGCGGCAACGGGCGGTGCTCCCGCCGCTCTTCGTAAATATGAATGTGCATCACGTCTTCGACCTCTGGACCCACGAGTGGAGAAGCAGCGGCAGCTATGCCGGCGGCAGTCTTATGGGCTTCGAAATAAAACCGAGGTCCTACGCCTTCTCGACGCCCTGCGTGAGCGAATAGCGGAGTTCGGTCTTTCGCTAAATGAGGAGAAGACCCGGATTCTGAAATTTGGACGGTACGCGGCCGAGCGCCTCTCGCGCCGGGGCAACGCCGCCCGAAGACGTTCGACTTCCTCGGGTTCACGCACATCTGCGCGGTGCACCCAACGAAATCCGCACTTCACAATGCGGATTTCACGGATCGTGAGCATCGATTTCGCGCGATCGTGAGCACTGAATTCAGACGATCGTGAGCAGCCCGCTACGGCCGATGGGAGATAGAGTCAGTGTTCTGG
>NZ_JASAUS010000561.1:0-823 GCF_029953005.1 Bradyrhizobium sp. Mp27
GATGTGACGGAGCTTCGTCGACATCGGCTTGACCACGATCTCTTCGGTATGGAACACGCCGTCGACGACGATGCCAAACGTCTGGCTGCCGACTTGCGTGACCACGATAAAACCGTTCTCGGGATCGCTGGCCGCGCCGTCGTCGATCTTCAAGAGCTTCTTGAGGTGGATCAGCGGCAAGAGCTTGTTGCGCAACCTGAGGACAGCGGTGTCCTTGATGCGCTCGATGCGGTGCTCGCTGTTGGCGCGGGCACGGACCAGCTCGACCACCGAGAGCTGCGGGATCGCGAAGCGGTCGCCGGCGGCCTCGACGATCAGCGCCGAGACGATGGCCAAGGTCAGCGGAATCTTGATGGTGACGGAGGAGCCCTCGCCGGCCACCGACTTGATGTCGATGGTGCCGCCGATCTGGTCGATATTGGTGCGCACCACGTCCATGCCGACGCCGCGGCCGGAGACCGAGGTGATGGCGGCCGCCGTCGAGAAGCCGGGCGCGAAGATGAACTTGTGGATCTGGGCTTCGCTCATCTTCTCGAGCTCGGCTTCGGTGACGAGACCTGAGGAGATCGCCTTGGCCTTGATCCTCTCGGTGTTCAGGCCGCGGCCGTTGTCGGCGATGCAGATGATGATGTGGCCGCCCTCGTGATAGGCGGACAGGCGGATGGTGCCCTGCTCGCCCTTGCCGGACGCGAGCCGCTCGGCGGGGGTCTCCAGGCCATGGTCGGCGGAGTTGCGCACCATGTGGGTGAGCGGGTCCTTGATCAAATCGAGCACCTGGCGGTCGAGCTCGGTGTCGGCGCCGTGCATCTCCAGCTCGATCTGC
>NZ_JASAUS010000562.1:0-811 GCF_029953005.1 Bradyrhizobium sp. Mp27
CAGATAGCGCGCCAGATCGCCAGTCCGGTACAGCCGGTCGCCGTCCACAAACGGGCTGGTGATGAACCGCTCCGCCGTCAGCTCCGGCCGGTTCAGATAGCCGCGCGCAACCCCTGCACCGCCGATGTAAAGCTCCCCCACCGCCCCAAACGGAACCAGCTCGCCACGAGCGTCGAGCAGATAGATCCGCGTGTTCGCGATCGGGCGGCCGATCGGGATCGAGCTCAACCTCTCGACGGCCTCAGATATTGCGAATGTGGTACTTCCAACCGTCGCTTCTGTCGGACCATAATGATTGATCAGACGCATGGTCGGAAAACGCTCTTGCCAAAACTGTATATCCGCCGGGATTAAGGCTTCGCCTCCAAGCATGAGTACTCGTGTTGGAGCTGGTCCTTTATAGCCGTCAAACCGATTGGTCAGCGTGCTTAAAAGCGAAGGCGTCAGCTTAATCAGATCATAGGTCTGAGCCTGCCCGACGGCCGCACACCAATCTATTGGGACAGCCTGGTTTAGAATGCGGAGCTGGGTACCGGTCAGCAGTGGACCGAACACGGTCGTAATGGTGCCGTCAAAGCTGAACGACAGCAGCATCGGCGAGCCGTTCAACGCTCCTTCGTAATGGCTGCGATCCGACCAATGCAAATAGTTCACCAAACTTCCATGCTCGACCATGACGCCCTTTGGGGTGCCGGTTGAGCCGGAGGTGTAGATCACATAGGCGAGATGGCGTGAGGTGAGGCCGAGCGCGCGCGGGTCCGGATCGGTGGCCGGCAGCTCGGCCCAGGCCGGCGTCGCCGTCTCCAGATCG
>NZ_JASAUS010000563.1:0-809 GCF_029953005.1 Bradyrhizobium sp. Mp27
AAGCTCTTGCCCGGGAAACAAACTCAAACTAACAGTCCCTTGTCCTGCCTCGCGGGTGGAGGAATTTGACTGACCACACCCGGAGGAATTTGAAGTGACCCGCGGGGAGCCCCCAATTCATCCTTGACTTGCGGGGCCACCTCGAACGCCACCGATCGATTGACCAGCTGACTAGCGTCGCGATACGGATGATTCCGCTCTCGCCAAACAATGCCTGATCGAGCTCGTGAACGGCGCACTAACTTTGTACGAAACAAACAAACACGCGGGTTGGCTTCACAGCTGTGATCAATTGGAGGCACAACCGTCCGATCCGTACATAGAGTCGCAACGAGTGACTCGAAAACTCGCTGTGCGCGACAGCATTGCAGAGCGCCAGTGCGGTGATGAGTGGGCCTGGATCTGAGCGACCTATTGCGGAGCTCTTCGCACCACTCGCGGCGCCAGCATGGTGATCGCGATCACTACCAGCTGACGCTATCTGCACGTGGATCGGGTTTTTTGACCACAGAGCACGGTGCGATGGGTACCTACCAAGTGGCGGGATCTTACCGATATCGAGGTCGGGTCGGCCCCGCGGCGTGATCGGCAATCGACAGCCCAGTTTGCTGCAGACACGCTGGCGCAACCACGAAGCCGCGACCGCGCTTTGCCTTGATGTCACTACGGCGCCTCTTGCCTTCGAGACGGCGCTGCTTGGTAAGCGGAGCTTTTCTCCCATTTGATTGACTGGTTTCGCTTCGGCTTTCGCTCTGCGATCCTTGGCTTGTCAGAGAGCCGAGAGGAGACTGAAGGCGATGGAACAATCG
>NZ_JASAUS010000564.1:0-801 GCF_029953005.1 Bradyrhizobium sp. Mp27
CACCGGCGAAGAGTTTTTCCAGCACGTTTTCCCGCATGAGCGCTCAGACCTGAGCCACTGGCGCAAGCGGCTCGGCGACAAGCTGGAGCGGTTGTTGGCCGAGAGCCTTCGCGTGGCGCACGCGAGCGGTGCGTTGCGCAGCCAGGACCTCAAGCGGGTCACGGTCGACACGACCGTCCAACCGAAGGCCATCAGCTTCCCGACCGACGCCAAGCTGCTGCATGCAGCGATCCGCGGGTTGAACCGCCTGGCGAGGAAGCACGGGGTCAGGCTCCGGCAATCCTATGTTCGCGTGGCCAAAAGCGCGGCGATGATGGCGGGCCGCTACGCTCATGCCAAACAATTCAACCGGCATCAGCGACAGCTGCGCATCCTGCGCAGCCGGCTGGGCCGGATCATCCGCGACATTCGCCGCAAGACCGAGGGCCAGGCCGCATTGGAGGGGGCATTCGCCCTGCCGCTGAGCCGAGCCACCCAGATCGGCTCGCAGCAGCAGCGCCAGCGCGGCTGGAAGTTGTATTCCTTCCATGCTCCGGAGGTCGAGTGCATCGGCAAGGGCAAGGCCGCCGCCCTATGAGTTCGGCGTGAAGGCCTCCATCGTCACCAACAACCAAAGAGCTCCGGGCGGCTTGTTCGTGCTCCACGCCTGCTCGCTGCCGGACAACCCCTACGACGGTCACACCCTTCGCAACGTCATCGAGCGCACCGAGAGCCTCACCGGCTGCCCGATCGAACGGGCCTATGTCGACAAGGGATATCGCGGCCACGACACACAAAATCCCCGCCGCGTCTTCATCTCGG
>NZ_JASAUS010000565.1:0-799 GCF_029953005.1 Bradyrhizobium sp. Mp27
CCGAGATGAAGACGCGGCGGGGATTTTGTGTGTCGTGGCCGCGATATCCCTTGTCGACATAGGCCCGTTCGATCGGGCAGCCGGTGAGGCTCTCGGTGCGCTCGATGACGTCGCGAAGGGTGTGACCGTCGCAGGGGTTGTCCGGCAGCGAGCAGGCGTGGAGCACGAACAAGCCGCCGGGAGCTCTTTGGTTGTTGGTGACGATGGATGCCTTCACGCCGAACTCATAGGGCGCGGCGGCCTTGCCCTTGCCGATGCACTCGACCTCCGGAGCATGGAATTCAGCTTGAAGCCGCGCTGGCGCTGCTGCTGCGAGCGGATCTGGGTGGCTCGGCTCAGCGGCAGGGCGAATGCCTCCTCCAGTGCGGGCTGGCCCTCGGTCTTGCGGCGAATGTCGCGGGTGATCCGGCCCAGCCGGCTGCGCAGAAGGCGCAGCTGTCGCTGATGCCGGTTGAATTGTTTGGCATGAGCGTAGCGGCCCGCCATCATTGCCGCGCTTTTGGCCACGCGAACATAGGATTGCCGGAGCCTGACCCCGTGCTTCCTCGCCAGGCGGTTCAACCCGCGGATCGCTGCATGCAGCAGCTTGGCGTCGGTCGGAAAGCTGATGGCCTTCGGTTGGACGGTCGTGTCGACCGTGACCCGCTTGAGGTCCTGGCTGCGCAACGCACCGCTCGCGTGCGCCACCCGAAGGCTCTCGGCCAACAACCGCTCCAGCTTGTCGCCGAGCCGCTTGCGCCAGTGGCTCAGGTCTGAGCGCTCATGCGGGAAAACGTGCTGGAAAAACTCTTCGCCGGTG
>NZ_JASAUS010000566.1:0-796 GCF_029953005.1 Bradyrhizobium sp. Mp27
GTCTCGGTCATGGCGTATCGCTCTCCTCGAGAGGTTCTGGCAGGCTCGTCACCCGCCTCGATACGCCGCCTTCCTCACACCGTCATCACCCAGATTCCGCCATAGCTCGGTATCTTACTCGGTTACGCGGCGGAACGGCGCATGGCAGCGGCAATCAGGATTGTCGCGCCATATCCCTCCGCAAAATCCCTCAGTTTGTCTCACAGGCCCTGACGGCGAACACCGCAGGGGCTCCTCTTGGTGGCGGACCGAGTAGACGCAGCACCATTGTGTTGAGGTTCTGCACAATGGCGGCGAGATGAAACTCGTCGCGGGCGCCGAAGGCGCATTCGCCAGGCTGACCTTCAGGTGTGCAGCTCACAGACGCCAAATGTACGGCCGTGGCAAAATCGATCTGCTTCAAGCCGGACTAATCGGCGCAGAATAAACGTAGCTGCACCAAAACTGATGGTGTGGAACGGCCCTTCGAACCGGCCTTGAGGAGGTCTACTGTGGTGACGCCAATCGCCACACGAGAGAAGGAACCGTTCCCATGGAGAAGATTATCACAATCGGACTAGATCTGGCCAAGTCGGTCTTTCAAGTCCACGCCATCACCGAAGGCGGGCACGTCGCTGCCCGGCGCGCCTTGCGGCGATCACAGGTGCTGGAATTCTTTAGCAGCATCGAGCCCTGCCTTCGTCGGTATAGAGCTGGCCCCGCAAATTCGGACAGTAGCTTGAGTGGATTTTCTGCCTGACAGCGGCGAGGATTCTTGCTGCGAATCAGGAGCGAAGATGACGAAGAAGAGCCGCCG
>NZ_JASAUS010000567.1:0-796 GCF_029953005.1 Bradyrhizobium sp. Mp27
CAACGCATACAACGACAGAGCCGAGCCCTTCGTCTGGACCAAGAAAAAGGTCCGTCAACGCCGTTTCAAAGGCCGCCGTATCACTCAGCTCTGATTCCGGGTACTAGATCCGGCTTATCCGTCGGCGCGGCTGCGGCAGATTGTTGGCGATGCAGAACCGAAACTGCTGCTTTGCGATGTCGCCGGTCGAACCGCATTGGGCGCCGAAGCCGTGGCCGATGTGACGGTGGTCGATCTGGAGACGGCGACCCCGACTTGGGGCGAGCGGCCGCCTTCGAACCCGGACCCGGGCGCGCTTGGCCTTTCATCGCGCCATCTCGCCTATGTCATCTATACCTCCGGCTCAACCGGAATCCCTAAGGGCGTGGAAATGTCCCATGGCGCGCTTGTGAATTCGCTTGCGGGGATTGGCACGTCAAAACTGCGCACACTTCAATTCGCGACCCTGAACTTCGATGTGTCCTGTCAGGAATTGTTCATCTGTTGGAAGGACGGCGGAGTGCTTGTGCTCGTGCGGGAAGAGACCCGGAGGCACTTCTCCGACCTGCTGGAATTTATAGAGCGGGAGGCGATAGAGCGGCTTTTCCTCCCGTTCGTGGCATTGAATCATTTTGCGGAAGTCTGGAGCGCGCAGCGCGTGCAGCTGCCCTCTTTAAGAGAGCTTTATACAGCCGGCGAGCGATTGCAGAGCTATGGCTGATTTTGGGTGACGCGGCCTGATCAGGCGGCGTGGCTTTCAGTGTTCGGAATGACTTCGATTCCGTCGATGAACTTTACACCGGCGATGACTTTCGGC
>NZ_JASAUS010000568.1:0-778 GCF_029953005.1 Bradyrhizobium sp. Mp27
AAGCTCTTGCCCGGGAAACAAACTCAAACTAACAGTCCCTTGTCCTGCCTCGCGGGTGGAGGAATTTGACTGACCACACCCGGAGGAATTTGAAGTGACCCGCGGGGGCTCAAGCAAAATATCGCCCGCGTTCTCAACCAGGGGATGAGTGACCCGAAGGTCCACCACGGACGTGAGATCGTTGCGCCCAAACTTTTCCCGGAAGGTCTCCCCCTTGATCCGAACCGGACCTCCTGCTCTCAACAGGCCAACTGTTTCGTCACCCAATTGATAGCTGAAGAAGCGCACGGGCCTGGCTGGATCATAGTGAGTGGCGCTATAGCTGCCAGCAACCGTTGCTGCCCGCTCAGCTTTCTTTGATACGAAGTCTGAGTACTCTTGCGGATTAATGGCGATGTTCATGATGTCGCGGCCCAAAAATCTCTGCAGCCCTCGATCGAAGGAACGCTGGTCGATCTCAACAATGGGCGGACCGGAATTCAGATAGTACGCCCTTGTTTCAGATGACGACCCGCCTGGCTCCATACCTGCAAGTGTTTCCGCAAAGCGGGGGCTATCTCCCGGTTCATCAACTTGATTAGCGCTTGTGGATTGGCTGGATGAGCCAACGACTCTGCCATACATCAGATCGCTCTCCTATCGGCAACATTGCACGCGATTGAGCTCATGCTGCGCGTTTCGCGGGATCGTGAGCGCGGATTTCAGGGGATCGTGAGCAGAGATTTCAGACGATCGTGAGCAACGATTTCGCGGGATCGTGAGCAAGGCTTTCGGAGCC
>NZ_JASAUS010000569.1:0-772 GCF_029953005.1 Bradyrhizobium sp. Mp27
GTCCGCTAATGGGATGGTCCGGCCGTGCTCCTGCCCCGCCAGCGATAAGCTGGCCAGGGGCGCCAAGACAAGGAGCACGCCATGTCCCAGACACTCAATACCGCGATCGCCGTGATCGGCATCGATATCGGCAAAAACTCGTTCCATGTCGTGGGCCACGATGCGCGCGGCGCCATCGTGCTGCGGCAAAAGTGGTCGCATGGCCAAGTGGAGGCGCGGCTCGCCAATATGCCGCCTTGCCTGATCGGCATGGAAGCCTGCGTCGGCGCACATCATTTGAGCCGCAAACTCGCATCGCTTGGTCACGATGCCAGGCTGATGCCGGCCAAATATGTCCGCCCTTATAGCAAGGGACAGAAGAACGACTTCAACGATGCCGAAGCGATTGCCGAAGCCGTGCAGCGCCCAACGATGAAGTTCGTGGCGACCAAGACAGTGGAGCAACTGGATCTGCAGGCGCTGCATCGGGTGCGCGAGCGGCTGGTGTCGCAACGCACCGGCATCATCAACCAGATTCGCGCCTTCATGCTGGAACGCGGGATCGCGGTGCGCCAGGGTATCGGCTTCCTGCGCACAGAACTGCCCAGCATCCTTGCGACGCGCACCGATGCCCTGTCGCCACGCATGTTGCGTGTCATCGAGGAGTTGGCGGGCGACTGGCGCCGGCTGGATCAGCGCATCGATAGCCTCTCCGGCGAGATCGAAGCACTGGCCCGTCAAGATCAGGCATGTTCGCGCCTGATGACGGTGCCTGGCATCGGGCCGATCATTT
>NZ_JASAUS010000570.1:0-772 GCF_029953005.1 Bradyrhizobium sp. Mp27
GACATAGTCGCAATCTGGTTCGCCAAATTAGCCGCGGCGGCGGTACGGATATGTTCCGCAGCCGTCAAAGCACTCTGGATGGGTACCTGCCGTTCCTGGACGCGCAGTGGTCAGGCGGCTGTCGCAACGGCGCCGAACTCTGGCGCCGTTTGAGGGGGCAAGGCTTTAAGGGATCGCTGCGGGTGGTGGCGGAATGGGCCACGCGACGGCGGCGCGCCGAGACTATCAGCCGTCAACAATTGCAGAAGGTCCCCGCCGCCAGGACGATAGCGCAGCTGCTGACGACAAAGCGCGACCACCTAAGCAAGGCCGAGACCGTAACGGTTGCCGCTATTGAACAAAGCGTTCCTATGCTGGCCGATGCCCACGCTCTCGTTGGCCGCTTCCACGCGATGATCCGAAAGAGGGCCGAGATCGAGCTCGAACCTTGGATAGATGAATCCAAGCGGAGCCTCATTGGCTCGTTTGCGAATGGCATCGCCAAAGAGCCAAAGATAAGGGCGCGGTGCACGCGGCTATCACGCAACCATGGTCCAATGGCCAAGTGGAAGCTCAGATCACCAAACTCAAGCTGGTCAAACGGCAGATGTACGGGCGCGCTAAGCTCGATCTCCTTCAGGCTAGGCTGATTGGCGCGCCATAAAAACAAACATGATCATCGAATCCCCGCGGGTCACTTCAAATTCCTCCGGGTGTGGTCAGTCAAATTCCTCCACCCGCGAGGCAGGACAAGGGACTGTTAGTTTGAGTTTGTTTCCCGGGCAAGAGCTTC
>NZ_JASAUS010000571.1:0-768 GCF_029953005.1 Bradyrhizobium sp. Mp27
TGGCGCCTACACCCACAACTGGGATGCGTACTGGAACACGGCAATCTACGGTTCGTACGCTCAGCTGAAGTACGGCAACGGTGGTGCGGCTCTCGTTTGCGGCCAACTCGCGACGTTGGGTGCCGCCACCGCGGGTATCACCTCTTGCAACCCGGACTTCAACATCGGCACGATCGGTCTGATCACCCGCTGGACGCCGGTGAAGAACCTGACCTTCTCGGCCGACGTGGCTTACACCATGCTCGACCAGAAGTACGCGGGCACGATCAGCACGGTCGCCGCTGGCCCTGCGTTTATTGTGGCCAAGCCGGGTGCCGTGTACGAGCTGAAGGATCAGAGCACGGTCAGCATGCTGATCCGCGCTCAGCGCAACTGGTAAGTTCGATCTAACGACCTGACCTCCAAGGCCCCCGGCGGGAAACCGCTGGGGGTTTTGTTTTTTCAATATTTCGATTGCCGGCTACCATTCGCCGAGCGCTGGATAACGAGGGAGGGGCGAGCGCCGATGACCCACGGTGGGCCGCTGCCGTTTCAGGCGTGGTTTGGTGGCTCGCGAACAGTATGTGAATGGTCGCGCAACACTCGGATGCCCGGTCCAGAGCGCAGCATTCTAATCATCCACATAACTACACTTGCAAAGCAGCCCTGCTGTCTAGCTTGTGTTTCGGCATGGAATAAGGACCCCGTTTTCGGGGTGATCGGCATCCAATCGGGACCCCGGGATAAGGGTCCACAGTGGCTTCCATCGAGTCATGGAAGCCGAGGTTG
>NZ_JASAUS010000572.1:0-755 GCF_029953005.1 Bradyrhizobium sp. Mp27
GCTTGATGCGCCAGAACGGATATGCCGCCAATTCTTTCGAATGCTGCCCGAACATATCGACCCGTCTGCTTGTAAACTCCGTAATGACGCCGAAAAATTCAGTTGGTGACCTGATCGTCGCAAGTCTCAGGCCGAATTCAAAAGCAAATTGCGCGTTGGCCTCGGCTATCTCAAGAAGCCTCGCTTGATACGCCTGCATGTTTGCCGTCGCTAAAGCAAAGCCTTTCGTTGGATCGCTATCCGTCATTCTCTGACTGAGGTCATCTGGTAAGGCATCCACCCGAGGCTCAATGATAGGAACCTCGTGTTTAGGATCATGAAGCTCAGGAGGCGGTTCAATCGAGACTGCCGCAACAGAGCGAAGTAAATTCTCTTTCGGGCTTCTAACAATGCTCTGCTTGTTCCGTTGGGCCCGCGCGGTCATTTTCGGATTGCGGGCGCGCTTCGGCGCCGTCGCCGGTTTGCGTTTGCTCATCTGACGCTCCAAGAAAATGGGGGGTGCGACCACAACGGTCATTTCTGAAAGGACAACAGGCTTTGTGACGTGGCGTTCCAAACCCGTGCATTGTTGAAGTTCCGCATGAACTGAGATCAATCGCACGTTCTGCGCTGTCGACGATGATTTTAGGTAGCAACTCCAACCAACAAACGTCTAACTGGCGATCTTCCTGACCACTGCTCAACGGCGTCAGTCTGAGAACAATCAGCCCTCCGCTCGTTGTGCTCTCTGCGGCGACTACACAGGCGTTCATGCC
>NZ_JASAUS010000573.1:0-744 GCF_029953005.1 Bradyrhizobium sp. Mp27
ACCACTGCGCGTCCAGGAACGGCAGGTACCCATCCAGAGTGCTTTGACGGCTGCGGAACATATCCGTACCGCCGCCGCGGCTAATTTGGCGAACCAGATTGCGACTATGTCCTGTGCGGCGGACGATCTCCTTGAGCGGCACACCGTCGCTGACAAGAGCCGCAATTGCGGCATGGCTGTCCTGGCGCCGCAGATAGCCCTGATAGCGAAGCTTTTCCGCGCAGGTCAGCAGTTTAGGATCGATCGTCGTCGCCCCGATTGCGGTTCGGATTTGGCTCATGGAGCGGCGCACCGCATCAAGGAAGGCCGCGCTCGCGTTTCCATCAGATGCCAGCGGTCGGCGACCTGGATGGCGTTCGGGAGCGCCTTGGCTGCTGCCTCGCCATATCCACCACCGCGATCTCGCGACACAATGTTGATGCCCGGGTGCTTCGACAGCCACGCCTGAACGGTCGCCGTTTCCCGGTCGGGCAGCAAGGCAACGATCCGCCGACGCTCCAAATCGCACACGATGGTGCCGTACCGACGGTTTCTCCGGAACGCCCAGTCATCGATACCCACAACAAGCAATGGATCCGTCGGTATCGCCGTCCGCCGGCGGACCACCCGCAGCAAGGTATCGTTGCTGACAGGCAGCATGAGCCGCTTGGCGAAGCTTGCTGCCGGCCGGCCGCCGAGCGCCAACCCCAGGTGATGGACGATGTGTTCGAGCCGTGCCGTCCGACGCCGTCGAAGCGGAACGAC
>NZ_JASAUS010000574.1:0-743 GCF_029953005.1 Bradyrhizobium sp. Mp27
TTACCGACGAAGATCGTCTCCACGGCGGTCTTCATGTTGTCGTAGATGCCGCGGGTGCAGGTGCCCTTGAACAGCGCGAACGCTCGGTCGTGGGCGTCGAACACCATCTCCTGCGTCTCTCGCGGATACGCCCGGGCAAATAGCATACGGCTGTGGCAGAGCCGGACGTGAGCAACCTTCACGACCACGGTGGTTCCGCTCAACAGCACCACCTCATGGCTCCAGTCGAACTGGTAGGCTTCGCCTGGCGCAAAACTCAGCGGGACATAGGCCGCCGCGGTCGATTGCCCGCGTTCCTTGCTCCACCGCCTGGCGTAACGTCGCACCGCATCGTAGCCGCCGTCATAGCCGCGACCGCGCAGCTCTTCGAAGATCCGGATCAATGTCAGCTGCTCACGAGCCGATTTAGCCGCGTTCGCCGCAAGCAGCCCGTCAAGTTCGACTGCCCATCGTCCGAGCTTTGGCCGCGGCTGCACTTGCCGCTCATACTCGAAGGAGGTCTCTCCCGACCTCAGCACCTTCCGAACCGTGTTCCGTGACACCTTCAGGTCACGGGCGATCTCCTTGATCGTCTTGCCCTTGATGAAGTGCTCGCGCCGAATCCGCGCAATCGTCTCCACGACCAGCATCCTCCACCACCTGCTTTGTTACGAAGCAGGCAGCGCAACAGACCAACCTGTAGGGGGTCAATTTTGGACGCCGATCCCCCGGCTTAGGGGGTCAATATTGCAAGCCGAATGACA
>NZ_JASAUS010000575.1:0-743 GCF_029953005.1 Bradyrhizobium sp. Mp27
GGTGGTAGGCCCGCCAGTGAACCAGCGGGCCTTTGAGTTGGCATCCCAACAGATTGAACCTTACCGCCGCCGGGCCAATTTAAGCCCGGCGCCGTACTTGTCCCGGCTCGCCGCAGCCACCACTAGGATGAGGCACTGATGTCTGACGACGACGCACTCAAGCAGGAAACGGGCGCTGTTCAACAGATGACAGAGGCTGAACGTAAACTTTTGGTCGGCCTCAAAGAGTTCATCAGGGGCAAGGTCGCGCTAGGCGTGCCCAGAGAGCGCGCCTACGCCATAGTTGCGGAGATATTATAGGCTCGGGAGGTCAGAGCTCGCGATCGACGCCACACACGTTTAGGGTCGTTTAAGACGTTCGGCGATCACTACCTGATCGCCCGCGTGATCGACCGAGAAAGCCATCGTGATATCCGTGGCTGGAGATCGAATGCTCCCGCTGCAAGACCGGCGTGATGTTGATCTCGCTGCATTGCGGCACCCTCCCACGACCTTTGTCCATGACCTAGCTGGCAGGCTCCGGTGCAACAAATGTGCTAAGGCGGGTCGTCGCCCTTCCGCGACGCTGCCGCAGCTCGCGCACCGCCCCCGCCCTGCTCCTTCCGAGATGCGATGATGTGCTGGTGTGGACGGCCTCTCATCCCCACGGTTCTATGGCGCTCCGGCGTCATAGCTAGATGAGAGGAAAGTCTGATGAATCTTCCCATTCGTATCGGTATGGATACTTCCAAGTCGGTCTTCCA
>NZ_JASAUS010000576.1:0-740 GCF_029953005.1 Bradyrhizobium sp. Mp27
ATGGCCAAGCTTGTTGTCCACGAGGAGCAGATGCTTGCCTCGTCTGATCAGCAAATCTCCCTGACCGATCCCGACAGTCGTTCGATGGCAACGAGCGGCCGCGGCTCCGGCGTCGTCGGCTACAACGTGCAGGTCGCCGTCGATACCAAGCATCATCTGATTGTGACGCACGAGGTGACGAACCGCGGCTCGGATCGAGCACAACTTGCTAATATGGCCAAGCAGGCCAAGGCCGTGCTCCGGACCGAGACGCTCGAGGCCGTAGCCGATCGCGGCTACTTCAGCAGCTCAGAAATCCTCGCGTGCCACGAGGCCGGCATCACGGTGACTCTGCCCAAGCCGATGACGTCGGGTGCCAAATCGGAAGGGCGATTCGGTAAGCAGGACTTCGCTTATCAGCCGGAGGAGGACGTCTATCGCTGTCCAGCTGGGGAGCGGCTGCCATATCGCTATACGAACGAAGAAGACGGCAAGATGCTGCGGCGCTACTGGACCACTGCCTGTTCAAATTGCACACTCAAATCCCAATGCACGACAGGACCGGAGCGGCGGATTACGCGATGGGTGTATGAGCATCTGCTCGACGCGGTGCAGCAACGCCTTGATGCGAACCCAGAAGCCATGCGTCAGCGTCGCGAGACAGTCGAGCATCCGTTCGGCACGATGAAGGCCCGCATGGGAGCGACGCACTTCCTCACCAAAACCCTTCCGAAGGTCGCCGCTGAGATGGCACTCTCCGT
>NZ_JASAUS010000577.1:0-739 GCF_029953005.1 Bradyrhizobium sp. Mp27
GCGGTTGAAGGTGATGGGGTGGCTTCGCAACCGAATCCTACGCCGCATCAGCGCTTTACACCACGCTCGCCAGCCTCTCAGGCGCCCTCTCGCGAATAAGACGGGCTAGGGGAACGCTCAGGGTCGGTCACATCGACAAAAACACCTCAGGCCGAGGAAGGTTTTTGTCGATCCTTTCCCCCAAGGCGGTCTCGGCTTCGTTCCAGACGCTTTCCGGCGGCTTCTCTGCTGGGCGACCGCATTGCCGGTGAAAAGAACATCTCGAGCTTCTGAGCCGCCTCGAACAGCCAACCATGCCAATCGCCGTCTTCTCGATCTTTCCAGAACTGCGGGTTGATGCCTGCCACTTTCGCGATCTTTCCCAATAGTTCAGTGAAATCATCGTGCCATTCCAGCTGGGGTCGACCCCGTTCGCCGACTTGCTCCTTTAAGCCCGCAACTGCGATCAAACCGGCATGAGCAACTTTAGCTGCATCCTTTTGGAACGATGATAGAAGGTCCACTGCTTGCTCGCGTGAGCCAACCTCGGGATCGAAAGCTAGGGCGGTTTGCAGTTGATTTACGATCTCAATATCAAGACGGTGGTGAAGGCCGTCTTGGAGGGCGCTCAAAGTTTTAGCGATAGCTTCTAGCCCGTCTTATTCGTAAGAGTGCGCCTGAGGGCTGGCGAGCGTGGTGTAAAGCGCTGATACGGCGTAGGATTCGGTTGTGAAGCCAACCCCATCACCTCCAACCGCGA
>NZ_JASAUS010000578.1:0-723 GCF_029953005.1 Bradyrhizobium sp. Mp27
CGGCGGCCGGCCGTCACGACGGACCATCTCAGGCAACTATCGACGCCCGCCGATCACATGTGATACGTCGCTTCGTTAACATCGATCGACTGTCCGATGTCGGCTGCGCCGATCGGTCCTGTTGCATGCGAGATTCGCGCCGCTTGCTCTTGATGCAACAATCATCGGGACCGAGAGGCACATCATTTTGTCGATAAGTGACGCGGTCGCCGCAATTCCGCCAGTCACTCCATCGGATCTGGGAAGCAGCATTCCAACCGCTCCGGCCACGCCGCTATTGCCGCCAGCGGCGATCCGAAGATTCCGGACGCGATCTGTGGGGATACCGGCGATCACACCAACAGCCTCTACAGCATCAGCGCGCGGCCCTAACCAGGCTACCGCCCCACGCCATGAGTCTCCAAAGACTTCAGATTGGATGACTCAGCGTGATCGACAAACGCCACAGCCAACCTGTTGGCCGATCGACCCAAGTGCGCGCCTGACCGCGCACGCAGGTCAGAATTTCGCTGCTAGCCTCACTAGATCAACCAACTGCGTCTAAACGCAGAGGCACGTCCGCCGTCCCCTTGCCGGTTCGGCCCACGTCGACCATAGGCGCGACCAGCGAAGCCTAGGTGAGGTTGCAGCTGCCGGCAGGTGATGGGCTGCTGCAAAGGATCGACCTAATCACCCCGACCGAGACTCGTCAGCTTCTCGAAAGGTAGCGCGCCTAGCGTGAGG
>NZ_JASAUS010000579.1:0-720 GCF_029953005.1 Bradyrhizobium sp. Mp27
ACGGTTTCCGTGAAGTGCAACTGACTGGAAGTCAGAAGCCGGTCCAAATCGACGCTCGGATCGAGACTGGCCGTGTTATTCCGAAAGACTTCCGTCGCACGGATCGCCAAAGGCGAATCGAGGAAAATTGGTGCGGTCGGAATCTCACCGCGGGCCATCAAGTCGGCCAGATCGACGATCAGCTCCTGGGTCCGTTCTACCGCAAAAGCGGGGATTAACAGTGCGCCGCGTCCGCTGGCGGCATCGCGCACCTCCTGGGCGAGATGCGCGCGACGCAGTGCGTGAGTTGTGGACGGGCGGTCGCTATCGCCGTAGGTCGACTCGCAAAATACGTAGTCGAGGCTGGTCGGTGCCTCCGGATCCGGCTCCAGCAGTTTGGCGTCTGGGCCGATGTCACCCGACATCAGGACACGCAACGGCCCTCCGTTTCTGCCTTGCTCGGCGAATTCCAGCTCGATCGAAGCCGAGCCGAGCAAATGTCCGGCATTCCAATAGCGGGCGCGGACGCCAGGTATCACCGCGTACCACGCCTGGTATTCGACGGGCCGAAAGGCATCCAGGGTCGCAATCGCATCGGCTTGTGTGTAGATGGCCGTTACAGCGCCCCGCCCTCGGGCGGCGTTTCGGCGGTTCAGGGCGGCAACCTCCGTTTCCTGGATGTTGCCTGCGTCGGGAAGCATGTAGGAGCAGAGGTCGATGGTGCCGCGCGTCGCCAGGATC
>NZ_JASAUS010000580.1:0-706 GCF_029953005.1 Bradyrhizobium sp. Mp27
TCCGTCGTTGCCGCCTCCATACCCCCCGCCAACGATTTGCAAACACGTTGATCAACAGACTGCAATCCCCACGCCAAACCTTTGCGAGTGGGACGCGAACGTCGCTTACCGATCACTGGCTGCGGCGGCGAATTGTCGTCGCGCGAAGAGCAGGCAGCAATTGAGATCCAAAGTCGGCGCGGTTCGCATCCGTGTCAGGGGGACGGTCGACCGGCGGGCGCTGTGCGAGGTGCTTGCGGCAGTCGGGACGGTTGGTCGATGATCGGGCTCCGACCTGGGTTGTCGATCTGGATCGCGACGCAGCCGATCGATTTCCGTCGGGGATGGACTCACTGGCGATGCTGGTGAGCGAGGGGTTTGGGGCCAATCCGTACGACGGCGGACTTTATGTCTTCCGGTCCAAGCGCCGAGATCGCGTGAAGATCCTGACCTGGGACGGAAGCGGCCTTGTCCTTTACTACAAAAGAATCGAGGGGCAGTTCACCTGGCCGCCGATCAAGGAAGGCGTCATGCCGCTATCTCATGCTCAACTCTCAGACTGGAAGCGTGTGCCGATGCGAGTTGTGGATCAGCCAGCGCGAGCTGGTTGATCCGCATCAAGAGTAGCTCGTCACTCATGCGGAGTTGTTGTAAAATCACTTTGCATGAGTGATTTGCCTTCCGATCCAGCATTGCTCCGACACACCGTGATGGCGCTGTCGTCAAG
>NZ_JASAUS010000581.1:0-704 GCF_029953005.1 Bradyrhizobium sp. Mp27
ACCGCTCCGCCGTCAGCTCCGGCCGGTTCAGATAGCCGCGCGCAACACCCGCCCCGCCAATGTAAAGCTCTCCCACCGCCCCAAACGGAACCGGCGCGCCATGACCGTCCACAAGGTACACCCGCGTGTTCGCAATCGGACGCCCGATATGCGGCACAGCGTTGTCGCTGAAGAGCCGTCCTGAGGTCGCCACCACCGTCCCTTCGGTAGGGCCGTAGTTGTTTATGAGCTTGAGAGCCGCTGGTAGAGACGCAGGCACACGTTGGAGACGATCCCCGCCAACAAGCAAGTACTCCAATCTGGAATTGATGAGCTTATCTTCCAGCGCGAGTGTAGCCAGTGGCGTGATCAAAAAGGCAACGGCCAGCGATTGATCTCGCCACCATTGCAGCAGACGCAAGGAATCTCCTGCTGCCGCTCTGGGCGGCAGCTGCAATGTGCTGCGGTTACATAACGCAGACCATAGCTCCCACGTGCTGGCATCGAATGCTAGTCCAGCCGTGAGTGCGCAGCAGGATTCTGGTTGCGGACAAAACGCTTGCACATGCCATGCGACAAGATTGACCAGGCCGCGATGCTCGACCATGACGCCTTTTGGGGTGCCGGTTGAGCCGGAGGTGTAGATCACATAGGCGAGATGGCGTGAGGTGAGGCCGAGCGCGCGCGGGTCCGGATCGGTGGCCGGCAGCTCGGCCCAGGCCGGC
>NZ_JASAUS010000582.1:0-703 GCF_029953005.1 Bradyrhizobium sp. Mp27
GGCGGGCGTGGCGTTCGCGGTTGGAGGTGATGGGGTTGGCTTCGCAACCGAATCCTACGCCGCATCAGCGCTTTACCCCTCAGGCGCACTCTTACGAATAAGACGGGTTAGGGAAGACCACTTTTTGGTTCGATAAAGAAGGACAGTGGCGGCCTCGAACAAGTAAGTTCGGAGAAGCCGGTCGCCCCATCGAGATATCTTTCCGTTGGTGTCGGTTTCGCCGGATTGGCTGCGCCTCGGCGTAAGGCCTAGGTAGGCGCCGACCGTCGAAGCCGATCGGAAGCGCGAGGGGTCATCGATCGTGTGGCGGAACGTTAGGGCCGTCACGACACCGACCCCCGGGACCGTCATCAGGCGACGCGTCGTCTCGTCCAGCTTTGCCAACCGGCGGACCTCGTTGTCGAACTTACCTTGTTGCTGACAAACGTTCTCGTGGATCGAGAGCAGCGGCGATATCACGCTGAGAAGCAAATGATCGACGCCCAAGAGTTCGCTGACCTGGTTGCGGAACTGTTGGCCGATCGCGCGAGGGAAAAGCAATCCACATTCCTTGATCAAGCTGCGAACCTGGTTCTCGATGTCTCGGCGCATGGACACTAGTACCCGGAATCAGAGCTGAGTGATACGGCGGCCTTTGAAACGGCGTTGACGGACCTTTTTCTTGGTCCAGACGAAGGGCTCGGCTCTGTCGTTGTATGCGTTG
>NZ_JASAUS010000583.1:0-700 GCF_029953005.1 Bradyrhizobium sp. Mp27
TCCGCGTCAGCTCCTCGACGAACAGCGGGACGCCATCCGTCTTGGCGACGATCTGGTCGAGCACCGCAGGGGGTAGCGCTTTGCCGCCGCTCAGCCGCGCGACCATGGCCGCGCCCTGCCGGCGGCTCAAGCGGCTGAGGGTCAGCGCGGTGACATGGGCATAGTGTGTCCAGAGCGGCTCGAACTGGGGCCGGAAGGTGATGAGGACGAGCACGGGGGCGCCTTGCACCCGGTCGACCAGAAGATCGAGCAGCTCGAGAGAGGTCGGATCTGCCCAGTGCACGTCCTCGTACATGGCGAGGACGGGCCGCCGTGCTGCGAGGCCGAGAACCTGATTGACCAGCTCCTCAAGCGTCCGCTCCTTCTGCCGATGCGGGCTCATGTCGAGCGGCGGGTAGCGCGCATCCGTCTCGAGCGACAGCAAGGCCGCGAGCAGCGGGACCACCGCGGTGACATCGTCGATCGACAGCGCAAGCAGCGTCTCGAGCTTGTCGAGCCTCGTTGCGGCGGGATCGTCCGCGGCGAAGCCCGCTGCCCGCTCCAGCAGGTTGATTACCGGATAGAGCGGGCTGGTCTGGTGGTGCGGTGAGCAGTAGTGGCTCAGGGGCGTATGCGGCTCATTCTCAAGTCGCCCGCGCAGCGCTCGCAGGAGGCGCGACTTGCCGATGCCAGGCTCGCCCGTCAGCAGAACCACCTGGCC
>NZ_JASAUS010000584.1:0-692 GCF_029953005.1 Bradyrhizobium sp. Mp27
GTCGTCAGGCGGCGAAAAGCCGAAGGCAATCCTGTGCGCCTCGTCAGACAAGATGTGCGGCCGCATCAATCGGGCCCAAAAGCCGCACTCTCACGAATAGGACGGGCTAAGTAGGTCTGAAGAGAGCGTCAGTGGGTGGTGGTCAACGCGAGCCCACCACCCGATAAACCTTCACCCGCTTTCGCCTCAGCTCCTTCTCCGGCTTAGGCTTGCCGTGGTTCAGCGCCCGCAGCATGAACATGTGGGCGAACATTAACCAGGCTGGAGGGCCGGCCGAGGCCCGCAACAAATGTTCTACGGCGTCTTGCCAGTGGGGTAGAGTTGGACCTCCTCATCGTGCTGGCGCGAGTGCAGGGCGTCGAAGTCGGAGATCCCGTCGACGCCGAGCACGACGGCTTCGCCGTCCAGGATCGCGGCGAAAGCCTGCTTCTGGCAACGCTGGCGCCGCCCTGCGGCGTCCGCACTATCGCCGTCCGCGCGCTCGACAAGGCCGGTATCGCCTGGAGCGAAGCCTTTGTCGGCGGCGGCGTCACCGCCGTGGTCGCGGCCGCCTTGGCGGGGCTTGCGGTGGCGCCGCTGGCGCGGGAGCTATGGCGGAATCTGGGTGATGACGGTGTGAGGAAGGCGGCGTATCGAGGCGGGTGACGAGCCTGCCAGAACCTCTCGAGGAGAGCGATACGCCATGACCGAGA
>NZ_JASAUS010000585.1:0-690 GCF_029953005.1 Bradyrhizobium sp. Mp27
CATAGGAGCAGTTGACCCCTTATCAGCCCCTCAGTCGGGTTTGCAGTGCCGGCCGACTGACGCTGAGGTTGCTAAGGTTCTGCAGGCCTCGCTGGCCTGCCACCAACCCCCTAACCAGCGCTCGCGTGCCGTCCACGACAAAGACGCCGCAATCCCAGCCGTTCTGCTGCTGGGCCATGCCGGCTTGCACCGAGTCGCCGGGGAGGCCCAGCCTTCCTGCCAGATGGTCTGCAGACGTCTCGTTGAATCCCCAGAAGGAATCGTAGTGATAGGCAATCGGCGAGTTCCGGTCGCGACGATCAACGAACAGCAGCGACCAATGATTCCCTTGGCAACGAGGATCTGTAGGATCGGCGTCGTTCACTGGCAGGAACAGGAAGTCGGCTGTATCATTACCGTTGTCATCATAGACGATGCGCTGCAATGCGAGTTCCACGACGGTATCGTTGGGAGAGCGCAGCAGATTATGGGCCACAGTAGGATCCACCAACCGCGTCCGGGCGGCGATATCCAGGGTGGGGATATCCAGAGGGTGCCTCAGCAAATCCTGCTCCAGAAGCTGGTAATCCCTGAGGATATGCTCGTCGCCCAGCCATTGCTCGTCGTCGAGCACCAGCCCGCGGGACGAGGCTGTCGGATTCAACGCCACGATCTGAGCATCGGCGGATGTGCTCGGAAACACCGGCACAG
>NZ_JASAUS010000586.1:0-687 GCF_029953005.1 Bradyrhizobium sp. Mp27
CTCAAAAGTTCTTCTGGAGTGATCATCGATGGTGTCCACCTCGTTCATGGTGGACACCTCATCCCATCCCCGCGCTCAACTGCATAGGTGCGTAGAAAGGAGCGCTTACGGATGAAGAGCAGTCGGGGCTCGAACATGCGCTTTCGATAAGGCTCACCGTCGACCATAGCCTTGAGGCAGAGTGGACACTATGACGAACGGGTCAAAGAGGACCAACTGAGCATCAGGGCGCTAGCCTTCCACGATCGTCAGGACGTCGCGCCAAGCCGGCTCGGGCCTTATGCAGACCGGCATCTGGGCTAGGGACGTCAATCCGTGCTCAACCGGATAACCAAGGGTCCGACGGCATCCCGCGGGCTGATGGCGGAAGCCGGACGTGTCGCGCGCCAGGAATTCTCGAAAGACTCGCAGATACTGTTCGCCGAAACCATCAAAGAAGCCAAGCTGGCCGCCCAGCGGCTCGGAGCGCTGGTGAGTGACCGGCTTCACGCGATGCTCGACGTGCAAGCTATGGGGCTGTCCGGCGGCGGAATCTCCCTCCATGATGGAGACCTGCCTCTGCGCCGGTTGGGCGTCGGTTGAGCTATGGCTGATTTTGGGTGACGCGGCCTGATCAGGCGGCGTGGCTTTCAGTGTTCGGAATGACTTCGATTCCGTCGATGAACTTTACACCGGCGATGACTTTCG
>NZ_JASAUS010000587.1:0-684 GCF_029953005.1 Bradyrhizobium sp. Mp27
GTCTCGGTCATGGCGTATCGCTCTCCTCGAGAGGTTCTGGCAGGCTCGTCACCCGCCTCGATACGCCGCCTTCCTCACACCGTCATCACCCAGATTCCGCCATAGCTCCCCACATGGTCGCAGACCACCAGAAGGATATCGCCGAGTACAAGAAGGCATCAAAAAGTAAGGATGCTGCTGGAGAATATGCTTCCGGCCAGATAGATACGTTGCAAAAGCACCTGGACACCGCAAAATCGTTGAAAGCCGGTAACTAATCGGACGCCGGAATTGCGGCGACGGGGGCGCGGCAAGACAAATAATTTGCCAGAACGCCGCGATTTCGGGCGGACCAGCAGGTCATAATTCGAAGCACGCAGACCCTTCTTGTCGTCAAGGACGGCGCGGGCTCACGTTTATCAATTCAGTAAGCGGTTCGTGCGAGCAGGCAATTTCCGTATGCCGCGATAATCAACAAACTTATCAGAAAATCTCCAACCCCGGCTCGTCGCAAGATCAGTGACTCTCAGGGGGCACGACCTGGCTCGTTCTCCACATTGAGAAAACGGGAGTGTAAAGTCATTTCATTCTTAGCCCGTCCTATTCGTGAGAGTGCGGCTTTTGGGCCCGATTGATGCGGCCGCACATCTTGTCTGACGAGGCGCATAGGATTGCCTTCGGCTTTTCGCCGCCTGACGACCGGTA
>NZ_JASAUS010000588.1:0-683 GCF_029953005.1 Bradyrhizobium sp. Mp27
GCACGCCTCAAGCACCTTGCGATCTTTCCTCGAAAGGTGGACTTCTCTTGCTTCGGGTATCATCCCGACCTTGAATCACGACTCACGTTCCAAGAAAAGTGGGTACTAGCCGAGATCTGGCGACAAGGATCGCTCGGATCTTCTGGCTTTCCTCACTTTTGACTTTGACCTCTCGATACCATCCAACCCGCACCAGTTCGGCAAGGCCTCGCGCATCATTCTGATCGCTCTTGTTCATTCGGACCGACAAAGCTGCGTGCGCATGCCGAGCGTCGATGCAGACCACCGGAAGCTCAACCCTGCGGAGTTCATGCCATAGCCAACTCGCCATCGCACCGGTCCCGAAGCCGATACGCTCGGCATGAGGCGCATGCTTGCTAAGCAGGTCAGTCAAGACACCAGGATTAGACTTGGCTTTTCCTTCGAAGATTACTTGACCAGTCTCGTTGACAACGCACACAGCGGTTTCTCTCTGTGAGACGTCCAGCCCGACGTACTGCTTCATGGGAGCTCCTTCGAATCATTTGATTGCGAGGGCTCAACGATAACGGAGCTTGTCTGCCACGAGCGCCGACTGCGGATTTCACGGATCGTGAGCATCGATTTCGCGCGATCGTGAGCACTGAATTCAGACGATCGTGAGCAGCCCGCTACGGCCGATGGGAGATAGAGTCAGTGTTCTG
>NZ_JASAUS010000589.1:0-680 GCF_029953005.1 Bradyrhizobium sp. Mp27
TCGTTATCTCGATCGCGGGCGAACAACATTGGCTCTGGCGCGCTGTCGACCAGAATGGCTTCGTTCTCGACGTCTTGATCCAGCGCCGAAGAGACTCGCGCGCTGCGCAGCGGCTCATGAAGAAGCTCTTGAAATCCGCCGGCACGCCGCCGCGCGTGATGATCACGGACAAACTCCGTTCGTACGGCGCTGCGAGGGCGAAGATGGGCTTTCACGTCGAACATGGCCAGCACAAAGCTCTCAACAATCGGGCCGATAATTCTCATCAGCCGACGCCGCGACGCGAGCGGATCATGAAGCGTTTCAAATCGTCCCGTCAGGCTCAACGGTTTCTGGCAGTTCACGATCAGGTCGCGAACCTTTTCCACATCCCCGGAGCTGTCACCGCCGACTTCCGTCGTGCTTCGCGCGAGCGAGCCTTTGCGACTTGGCGCCAGATCTCCATGACAAGCGCTATCGCCGACTCTCGACCTCTGAGAATCCCCTCCTTCGGCTCGGCGGTCGATTAAGTTGACGATGCCGGTTCTCGTCTTCGTTGCGCCACGCGTCGATTGTCTCGGGCTGCCTAGCTAGTACCCGGAATCAGAGCTGAGTGATACGGCGGCCTTTGAAGCGGCGTTGACGGACCTTTTTCTTGGTCCAGACGAAGGGCTCGGCTTTGTCGTTGTACGCGTTGACGT
>NZ_JASAUS010000590.1:0-679 GCF_029953005.1 Bradyrhizobium sp. Mp27
CGATCGTTGCGGCGGGATTCAGCGCCGCGGCGCCGGACTCGGTGCCGCCGTCCGATGTAACCACTTCGCAAGGGCCAATGTTGCAGGTCGCCAGCCTTGAGGCGGCGTCGCCCGAGAACTCGGCAACGCTTCAGCAGGACCGTCCGCCCGTTGCTTCGCTCAATCCGGGCGAAGGCAAACCGTCGTATCTCAAATACTACGTTTACTCGGAAATTCCGCCGCCGGAGAAACCCGCGAAGATCGCCTTGTCGGCGTTGAGCCACGTTCCGCTCGGAACGCCCGTCCAGGAGATCGAACGTGCAGCCGAAGCGTTCGGTGTCGATGTCGCCTTCATGAAGGCGGTCGCCAAAATCGAATCCGATTTCAATCCCAGGCAACGCACCGGCTCCTATATCGGCCTGTTCCAGCTGAGCAAGTTTGAGTTCAGCAAATACGGATCGGGCGACATTCTCAATCCGCGCGACAACGCGATGAGTGCGGCCTACAAGTTTCTCAGCGAGGCTGCGCTATTCGAAATATTGACGCAGAAAAAGCCCACCTTTTCCGACCTCTACCTGATCCACCAGCAGGGCTGGGAAGGAGCCGCCCAACACATCAGTCGTCCGCAGCGGATTGCCTGGAAGTCGATGTGCGCAACCCGGGAGGGCTCGGCGAAGGGCGAGCGATGGTGCAAGCGCGC
>NZ_JASAUS010000591.1:0-674 GCF_029953005.1 Bradyrhizobium sp. Mp27
CCGAAAGTCATCGCCGGTGTAAAGTTCATCGACGGAATCGAAGTCATTCCGAACACTGAAAGCCACGCCGCCTGATCAGGCCGCGTCACCCAAAATCAGCCATAGCTCTCGGACGGAGCCTGCTTGCAGATCACGCAAGGCTGTGCCCGGACAAAAGCAAGGTGGGCCTTGCTTCGCTTGCGCGGAGGCTCCTTGGGGAAGGTGAGGCGCCCCTCGCTTTGATCCGCCGGCTCACCGGTGTCTGGGCCTGCGATAACGGCTTGGTCTGGGGAGGGCCCTTGCACCGGTCCCTCTCCTAGGCTGCTCCCAAGCCCAGATCGAGGCATGTCGTTTTCAGTCTCGGGCCGAGCCATTTCGTCGAGCCTCATCTGATAGGCCCGCTCCAAGGCCCGGGCGTCGGCCTCCAGCAGCGTGTTCTTAAGTGGAAGGCTGGCTTTCGCCCAAGCCAGCAGGTCGTTGCTATCCCTTAGGGTCGTCACCTGGGCTAACAACCGCTCCCGTAGGTCAGCAGATTGCTGAGGCTCAAGGACCGCCGGTCGATTTAACAACGCCTTGCCCGGCTTCCAGAGCTGGCCCCGGTTGTTTGGACAGCGCCCCGCTGGATTTAAGTGGATTCCTGCCGGGTTATGCTGAACGCGGGGCTTTACGGTTTTGTCGTTGCGTCGGGAGGGCGT
>NZ_JASAUS010000592.1:0-671 GCF_029953005.1 Bradyrhizobium sp. Mp27
GCACGCCTCAAGCACCTTGCGATCTTTCCTCGAAAGGTGGACTTCTCTTGCTTCGGGTATCATCCCGACCTTGAATCACGACTCACGTTCCAAGAAAAGTGGGTACTAGCCTCTGAGCAGCGGCAGGAGCTGATACTTAAAAACGGCATGCTCGTGCCGTCAATGACACTGCCGTTCGATGCGACCCGCGTCGACGAACTGTTCAAGTTCATCACGCAGGGGCTGCTGTTCCACCACTTCGGAGCGATACTCGATCGGAAGAAGCACGGCGTTTGGGCGGGATTCCTTAATCGGCAAGGCGAGGAGATGCACCGGCAGCTGCTCGCAACGCCCGCTCCCGCATCACCGACGATCTAGGTTCCGGCGCGCTCGTGTATGAGGGCGCGCAAGGCGTGGATTTCCCGGAGATGTCAATCTGGGTATTCCGGATCTTCGGCGGCATCCGGACCAGCGGTGACCCGCACGAGCCGGAGGCGGTGCTGAGGGTGATCGGAGGCGTAACCGCGTCGCATCGGGTCCTCCGGCGGCTCGATGCCAGCCTAGAATCCCCAGTTGCGACTTAGCCCGTCTTATTCGTAAGAGGCGCCCGAGAGGCTGGCGAGCGTGGTGTAAAGCGCTGATACGGCGTAGGATTCGGTTGTGAAGCCAACCCCATCACCTCCAACCGCGAA
>NZ_JASAUS010000593.1:0-668 GCF_029953005.1 Bradyrhizobium sp. Mp27
CGCTCAGCAGGCCCGCCTTGGTGAGCGCGCCGGACAAAAAATCGTTTTCCAACGCCAGCTCGCCGATCTTGGCATGTAACGCCTTCAAATCGACCGGCGTCTCGGCCGATGCCTTGTCATGCCCAAACACGCCGGCGGCGCCTTCCAGGAGCTGGTTTTTCCAGAGCGTGATCTGGTTCGGATGAACATCAAACAGTTGCGCCAGCTCCGCCAGCGTCTTGTCGCCTTTGACCGCAGCCAAAGCAACCTTCGCCTTGAATGCCGGAGAATGCGTCCGGCGGCTTTTCTTCGTCATCTTCGCTCCTGATTCGCAGCAAGAATCCTCGCCGCTGTCAGGCAGAAAATCCACTCAAGCTACTGTCCGAATTTGCGGGGCCAGCTCTGGATATCACTGCGTCGCCGCCATCGTCGGGGCGCGCAATGACCCGTCAGCAGATCAGCCGCTGTGACGCATACCCTTGCCGCCCAACCAATCTTGATAGGTGCCCTCACTAGTCTTTTCGGGGATAATCCGATGCGAGTGATGTCCAACAATGGCGGATGTGTGGGAGTGCGGTCCTGAGCTATGGCGGAATCTGGGTGATGACGGTGTGAGGAAGGCGGCGTATCGAGGCGGGTGACGAGCCTGCCAGAACCTCTCGAGGAGAGCGATACGCCATGACCGAGAC
>NZ_JASAUS010000594.1:0-664 GCF_029953005.1 Bradyrhizobium sp. Mp27
ACGCGCCCATTGCCTGTCGTTCAGCCAAAACAAACCAGCGCGCATTCTCTCGCCCCCGAATCAACACGTAGGCAAGAGAATCACGTGGCGCTATTTAGGTACAGACCCTAGCTCGCAAGCACGGGGTCTCCGAAGCGACGATCTACAATTGGAAGGCCAAATTCGGCGGCATGGACGTTTCCGAGGCGAAGCGGCTGAGGGCCCTGGAGGAGGAGAACGCGAAGCTGAAGAAGCTTCTGGCCGAGCAGATGCTCGATGCGGCCGCCCTTCGCGAGCTCCTTTCAAAAAAATGGTAGGGCCCGCCGCCAAGCGCGCTGCGGTCGCGCATCTGCAGGCCGTCATGAGCCTGTCGGAACGGCGGGCCTGTTCGATCGTGGGCGCGGATCGGAAGATGATCCGCTATCGCTCCGGCCGCCCTGCGGACGCGGCTCTGCGCGGCCGGTTGCGCGATCTTGCCAACGAGCGGCGGCGTTTCGGCTACCGCCGGCTGTTCGTCCTGCTGCGGCGGGAGGGCGAGCCATCGGGGATCAACCGGATCTACCGGCTTTATCGCGAGGAAGATGCTATGGGGCGGTGGCGAGGATATTGCATCTATCGTTGCTAATGTGAACCGATGGAGCGCCCCATGCAAAAGTTGAACGATCTGAGCCGATCCCCGAGCCCA
>NZ_JASAUS010000595.1:0-656 GCF_029953005.1 Bradyrhizobium sp. Mp27
TAACACGCCTCAAGCACCTTGCGATCTTTCCTCGAAAGGTGGACTTCTCTTGCTTCGGGTATCATCCCGACCTTGAATCACGACTCACGATCTAAGAAAAGTGGGTACTAGTCTGACCATTCTTCCGTAAGGTAAGAAACGATCCGCTCAGTCCCCCGTCGAATTCGGGGGCACGCTCTCCATCAGTGGGCAATCTGAGCGATTTTCAGCTCCCGTTTTACCCTGAGCTAAAACGCCTGATGCGGCTACAATCCGCCGAACGTTCAATGTTACGGGATGTTTTTAATTATCGAGACCCACCCGGTTCACTGTCATGAGTAATCCTTCGTTGCCGCGCAAATCGATACCGGCCCTCACCTCTTCTCCGTCGCGGTCTGCAAATGAAGATAGAAGGACTTGCCCACACAATAGTTCATCGGCAAATGAGACCGCGATAGGCTCAGGTCCCAGGTTGAGCGCTATTAAGATCCGCTCCTCCCGCAGCTCACGGCCGAACAGCAGAAGATCGCCTCGGGCCTTTAATGGCGTGTACGAGCCCTCTGTGAGAGCAGAGCTGGCCCCGCAAATTCGGACAGTAGCTTGAGTGGATTTTCTGCCTGACAGCGGCGAGGATTCTTGCTGCGAATCAGGAGCGAAGATGACGAAGAAGAGCCGCC
>NZ_JASAUS010000596.1:0-646 GCF_029953005.1 Bradyrhizobium sp. Mp27
CATCACTTCACCGTCACGACAACAGAGGGCGGGGAGTTCGAGAGCGCGAGGCCGGGCAGCTCGCGCCCGGCCTTCAGCGCGTCCTTGATCTTGGTCCGGTCGGGCTTGCGCTCGATCTTGACGAGGTCGTCGGGCAGCGCGTCGGGGATCACCTCGCCGACGATCTGCTGCGGGTTGTTGCGCAGGAAGATCGTGCCTTCCGGCAGCTCCAGCTTGCGCAGGTTGGCGGCATCCAAGATCGCGAGCATCAGATCGCGCGTGAACTCGACGCGCCGCTCGAACCGCTGGGCGCGCGCCTTGAGGTCGTCCTGGCGCGCCTTGGTCGCCTCCTTCATCGCCTTCGCGTCCTCACCTTCGCGGATCAGGTGGGTGAGCACGTCGCTGATCTGGGTCTCGCCATCGAGCATGTCGGCGCGCAGCACCTCGTCTTCGGCGATCTCGGGATACTGCCCGATCAGCCGCTCGATCTCGGTACGGAGCATGTCGGCTTCACGTTCATTCATCGCTTGATCACTCCGTCCCATTCGGCCCTGTCGATCACCCTCGAAAGATTGTCGCGGGCGTCCTGCAGGATCAGGAACACGGCGCGGGCCTGCGCCTTGGTCATCTCGTTTTTGAGGATCAGCGCGTCGCTCTGCATACGCAG
>NZ_JASAUS010000597.1:0-639 GCF_029953005.1 Bradyrhizobium sp. Mp27
CGTCAGGCGGCGAAAAGCCGAAGGCAATCCTGTGCGCCTCGTCAGACAAGATGTGCGGCCGCATCAATCGGGCCCAAAAGCCGCACTCTCACGAATAGGACGGGCTAGGTCGCATGTGTGTCTGCTCGGGTACGCGGCCCAGAGCGTCCGCGATCTGAATGCGGCTCTTCTCTCCCCGAATCCTGAAACGCCTTCAAGATGGAGTTCATGTCGTATTGGCGGACGACCTGGATGCAATTCATCAGGTCGAGTTCAAGCTCGCCGTAATTCAGCAGGGTGCGGCCGATTATCGCCATCTCTTTCGGGAAGATATTGTGAATGGGAAACATGTGGTCTGCCTGAGTTAGCTCTTTCAATTTACCCACATCTCATACCTAGCAATTACCCTGAAGCTGGAAGGCCAGAGGGGGCGAAAGCGCTTCTGAGAGCAGAACAGGATAAGCACATCCGTGCATACCTGCGGCAGTGCCTGCATTAGCCTTTGAGGTGCTCAAATGATCTGTGACGCAAAGTGGCACGGATCGGTTCGTGAGCTATGGCTGATTTTGGGTGACGCGGCCTGATCAGGCGGCGTGGCTTTCAGTGTTCGGAATGACTTCGATTCCGTCGATGAACTTTACACCGGCGATGACTTTCGGC
>NZ_JASAUS010000598.1:0-637 GCF_029953005.1 Bradyrhizobium sp. Mp27
GCACGACCCGCGTCGGATCGCGCCGATCCGGGAACACCCGGGCCAGATTGTTGGCCAAACCGAGACGCCGCTCGGCCATCGCCAGAAGCATCACGCCCCCGTTCGAGGTTAAGGACGGTGATAATTGGACAGCTGAAAACGCATTTTAGTCCAATCCTCAATTTCGAGCTGTCAAACTGCTTGTGCGGTTTCAATACCGTTTTCGACTAGAAACGCTTTGAGCGCTTGGTACTTGGACTTGTAGTTCTCAATCCGGATTTCTTTGGGTCGGTAGCAAAAGCCTATCTCCGCCACAGCCCCCTTTCCTTCCTCACGGAAGAACAAAGGTTTGATTAAGCCGAGAAGCTTCTTTGCTGTTGGAAGATTATTAGTTTCGTTCCGGGTGAAAGCATTGATAGAAAACCGCAAGGAACCGATCACAATGTCCAAGACGCTCGAAAAGTGAGATTGTCCAACAGCGGAATAGTGAACGCCCACTATATTGTCCAACTTCATTTCCGACGAGAACGGCATACCTTTCAAACCTACCGTAAACGGTACGAGAGGCCCACGGAGCCACGGACTTGGTGCGGACGGCCTACGCACCGCGCTTGAAGCGTATAGGCATCCAGAACTGCCGGAGGGCCTCGACGGTTGC
>NZ_JASAUS010000599.1:0-619 GCF_029953005.1 Bradyrhizobium sp. Mp27
CGGATAGGCCCGCACGAACAGCATGCGGCTGTGACAGAGCCGGACATGAGCAGCCTTCACCATCACCGTGGTGCCGCTCAGCAGGACGACCTCGTGGCTCCAGTCGAACTGGTAGGCTTCGCCGGGTGCAAAGCTCAGCGGCACATAAGCCGACGCTGTCGAGGTGCCGCGTTCCTTGCTCCACCGTCGTGCGTATCGACGAACCGCATCATAGCCGCCGGCATAACCCAGGCCGCGAAGCTCCTCGAATAGCCGGATCAGCGTCAGCCGTTCCCGCGCCGCCTTGCTCTCATTCCCTGCCAGCAACCGATCAAGCTCGGCACTCCAGGCACCCATCTTCGGGAGCGGCTGCGTCTCGCGCTCGTACCGGAACTCCGTCGCTTGAGAACGAATGACCTTGCGAACCACCTTCCGCGATACGCCAAGTTCTCGGCAGATCGCCTTGATCGGACGACCATCAACAAAGTAGGCGCGACGGATCTTACCAATCGTCTCCACCACCAGCATCCCAACCTCGGCTTCCATGACTCGATGGAAGCCACTGTGGACCCTTATCCCGGGGTCCCGATTGGATGCCGATCACCCCGAAAACGGGGTCCTTATTCCATGCCGAAACACA
>NZ_JASAUS010000600.1:0-616 GCF_029953005.1 Bradyrhizobium sp. Mp27
CTGGCTCAGGGCACATGATATTGAGGTCCACGTCATTCACGCATCGAGCGTCGCGGTATCGCGCGAGCACCGGCGCGCCAAGACCGATCGGCTCGACACCAGCTTGCTCAAACGCTCTTTTCTCGGCTGGCTCGCGCGGCGAGCGTGATCACTGCAAGATGGTGGCGATCCCGACAATCAAGGACGAAGACGCCAAGCGGCCCAACCGCGAGCACGAGAGCCTCGTTGGAGAGCGGAGTCGGATCGTCAACCGAATGAAAGCAGCGTTAATTCGGCTCGGCATCCGCGGCTTCAATCCCAAGCTAAAGAAGGCAGCCGGACGCCTTGAAGATTTGCGCACTCCTGAGGGAGAGCCAATACTGAGAGCCAATACTGCCCAACATGTTGGCTGAGCTGCGTCGCGACATGGAGCGCCGCCGGCTGATCAATGATCAGATCCGCCAAATCGAGGATGCTCGCCTGGAACGCATCGAGCAAGCGCCCGGTGATGGACCAAACGCCATGGTGAGAGCTGGCCCCGGTTGTTTGGACAGCGCCCCGCTGGATTTAAGTGGATTCCTGCCGGGTTATGCTGAACGCGGGGCTTTACGGTTTTGTCGTTGCGTCGGGAGGGCGT
>NZ_JASAUS010000601.1:0-611 GCF_029953005.1 Bradyrhizobium sp. Mp27
CAGCCACAAGCATCAGACGGAGAAGCGCAGCATGAAACATTACGCTGGACTGGACGTGTCGGTCAAAGAGACGTCCCTGTGCATTGTCGACGAAACGGGCCGCATTTGCCGGGAAGCGAAGTTGGTGAGTCACCCGGACGATCTTCTTGCTGCACTCAACGATCCGATTTGGCGGTTTGATCGGATTGGGCTCGAGGCTGGACCGCTGTCGCAATGGCTGTTCAGCGGGCTGGCGGAGGCTGGCCTGCCGGTAATCTGCATCGAGACGCGACATGCCAAGGCGTTCCTCAAGGCGCAGGTGAACAAGAGCGACCGCAATGATGCGCGTGGCATTGCGCAGATGATGCGCGTCGGCTTGTTCCGGCCTGTCCACGTCAAGACCCTGATCAGCCAAAAGCGACGGGTCCTGCTTGCCGGTCGCAAGCTGCTTCAGGAGAAGGCCATTGCCATCGAGAATGACATTCGTGGGCTGTTACGCAACTTCGGCTTGAAGGTCGGAATTGTGGGGGTGATCGGCTTTGAACAACGTATCCACGAACTCGTCGGCGGTCAGCCGGAGCTGGCCGAACTCATGGAACCGCTTCTCGTCGCCCGACGCGTTTTACGCGAAC
>NZ_JASAUS010000602.1:0-602 GCF_029953005.1 Bradyrhizobium sp. Mp27
CACGCCTCAAGCACCTTGCGATCTTTCCTCGAAAGGTGGACTTCTCTTGCTTCGGGTATCATCCCGACCTTGAATCACGACTCACGTTCCAAGAAAAGTGGGTACTAGTCAACCAGGACCAACCGCGCCATGGCGTCACCTGCAGCGCGTGCGCCCGGCCGCTGGGCTCGAGCTACGTCCGGCATGTGTCCACGCAACGGCAGTACTGCGAGTACGATTGCTACCGCCGGTATCAGCAGACGAGCATGGAAGCGCTCTGGCCTTACCGCAGTTCGCTCGAGATGGTCACGGTGTTAGCGGCCATTTCGAGCTGGAGCTGGATGATGCAATTCGGCGCGCTCTCGGGCGCGCTGACGGAAGCATTTCTGCGCGCGCACGAACCTTCTGACCACGGAAGGAGGTGACGGCTAGCCTAACGATGCGGGCCGCGCAGAGTGGTCGGCCGCAGTCACTGCATCCAGCTTCGCGCCGCGTCCAGCCCCGGCGTTGCGAAGCTAGTACCCGGAATCAGAGCTGAGTGATACGGCGGCCTTTGAAACGGCGTTGACGGACCTTTTTCTTGGTCCAGACGAAGGGCTCGGCTCTGTCGTTGTATGCGTTGA
>NZ_JASAUS010000603.1:0-598 GCF_029953005.1 Bradyrhizobium sp. Mp27
GATTGTTCCATCGCCTTCAGTCTCCTCTCGGCTCTCTGACAAGCCAAGGATCGCAGAGCGAAAGCCGAAGCGAAACCAGTCAATCAAATGGGAGAAAAGCTCCGCTTACAGTGTATACAAGAAGATCGAATCTTTTCTTGGCGGTCTCCTCCTAATGCTCGCGCGATGGGCACCAAATCACGCGAGACCATTTACGGTGGGTCGGTCCGGGCAGCGGCAGAACGGGCGACCGAAGCGCGGAAGGAGGCCGACCGGCTCGCCGTTGCGGCGTGGAACGCGCGCATGCTCGGTTTCCAGGGGCCCGCGCAACCGTCGCCCACGCTCGGCGATGCGCTTAATGCCGGTTACCGCTACCTCGAAGTGCGCTGCCTTGGCTGCGACACGCACCAGACCGTCGCCCTTGGACATCGTGCGGCGACCGAAGGCGACGCCGGTTCATGAACTGGAGCGCTACATGCGGTGCAAGGACTGCTCGGAGGTGCGCGGCTACAGGAACCCGAACCGACGTGATATATCGACGGTCGTAACACAAAGGATGTCCTGAGCGTTCGAAGCTTTTTGTCCGTCGTCAGATAATTTGAGACTGGTCAGGCTTTTT
>NZ_JASAUS010000604.1:0-591 GCF_029953005.1 Bradyrhizobium sp. Mp27
CACGCTGTAGGCGAAGCTCAACTGCTCGGCGGGCACGCCAGCGCCCGGAATCACCTCAGCGCCAAGACGCGTGTTGACGTCCGCGAGCCGGCTGCCGACAGCCTCCGGATATTCGAAGCCGACGCGCGCCATGTATTGGGTTGCATTCGACTTCAGCTGGATGTGATAGGTTCGCCGCGAGGTCGTCACCACCATCGAGGTGACGAGCCCTGGCTCGGACGGTTTGACGATCAGGTGGATGGCTTGCCCGCCGGCCGCTCCAGACGTCGCCGGTTCGACCTTCCAGCGCACGGTGTCGCCAACCAGTACATCGCGCACGACTTCGCCGGCCTCGAGCTCGATGTCGCAGACCTCGAGCGGCGAGCAGACCACGGAGGGCTGGACCTCGCCGAACAGGAAGACGACTTTGCCGTCCGCGCCGCGCGTCACAAGGCCGGTCGATCCGCGCCATTGGCTCGAAATGCCCGTGCCCTTGCGCTCCTTGGCGGTCATCGGCTGCGCGTGCGCGCTGACATCGGCAAGCAGCAAGCCGCAGGCGGATACCGCGAGAACGAGGCAAGGATGAAGTCTGATCGTGTTTGGGTGCATTGG
>NZ_JASAUS010000605.1:0-591 GCF_029953005.1 Bradyrhizobium sp. Mp27
GGCGGCCGAAGGATGAGATCGACGATGGCATGGCGTACGGCGGGCATGGTTGGTTGAGGCGGAGGCCCGTTGATTCTTTTTTTTCCGCCCCGCGTATGCGAGGCGACGATGTTGCAGGAAGGCGTAGGCAATCATTGTCATAAGGGCGTGGCGATGAAGACCTTGCCATGATCGCCCTTCGAAGTGATCAAGTCCAAGCTCCTCCTTCAACTGTTGATGCGCCTGCTCACAAATCCACCGTGCCTTGATGGTGGCGGCCAGCGTGCGCAGATCCGTCGTCGCCGGAAGATTGGCGAGATAGTATTTGCTCTCCCCGGAGGCACGTTGCTCGCCAATGAGCCAGACTTCGTCGCCTGGGAGATGCTGCTGACCTTTATCCCATATCCGCTGCGGAGGGCCGTCGGCGGTGCGGACACGGAGGGCAGCAAATCGGGCTTTGAGCCGACCTTTCGTCCCGCTACGCCAACTCACGGTTTTCCATTTGGCGCTGGCCAGCATTTGTTCTGCCGCAATCGATAAGATATCGGGCACGTGGTGCTTTCGTGGTTTGCCACGGACTTTGGTGATCGGCCAAATGAGCTTCACATCGAC
>NZ_JASAUS010000606.1:0-590 GCF_029953005.1 Bradyrhizobium sp. Mp27
TCGAAATTGCAGGTTTTTGCTGTGAAGCCCCAATCCCCTGCAATCTCAAATGCCGCCGCAACCGGAAAACAGACTCTCAATCAAGTGCTTGGAGGCTTGTTCACGGACAACATCCGAAGCTGATCGCCGAGACACGTGAGGCGACTACCAGTCCTGGGGCGAGAGCTTCGTCGCCCTGGCCGAGGGTCTGCAGAACGCGCTGTGGTCGCTCGGCGGGCCAGCGCGTAAGCATCGCACCGGGCCAAGGCCCGAGCCCGTATCAGAGTCCCGTGAATGGTGTCGTAGTTCAGGTATCCCTGCAACACGCGGCGGAGCCACGCGCCGGTATCAACGATGAACGCCTGGCGGCGGTTCGTTACGCCGTGTCGTATCGTGCCATCCTGGCATTGCGGGAGTCGATTGTCACCCGTCGGATTGTGATGCGCGTTTCGCGGGATCGTGAGCGCGGATTTCAGGGGATCGTGAGCAACGATTTCGCAGGATCGTGAGCAAGGCTTTCGGAGCCTTGCAGCGCTTCGGCCGACAACTCAACCGGCTTAGGGATGACCTCGTGGTTAACGAGGAAGTCCAATGCCTACCCAGAGATTGTC
>NZ_JASAUS010000607.1:0-581 GCF_029953005.1 Bradyrhizobium sp. Mp27
AAAAGTGATCCACTGCCGGGTTCATGGTTCTTTCCGCGGTCGTCTCTACAGCCGCCGCATGATGGCGTTCAACAGGTGTGCATCTCGATGTGAAGAGCGCGGTGCGTAACGCCCGCAGGGACGACTTCGAAATTGCCAGCACCCTCGTCCCGGCAGGGACGCTTGTTACGCCGAAGGCGGATCTGGGTCGGTTTAAGGCAGCTTCATGCGGCGCGCATCTCTGCCTGGAACTCAGTGCCGTCGGTCCAGATGGTGTGGAGGATGACAGCCATTTTGCGAGCAACGGCAACCTTCGCCTTTTTGGCGCCGATCCGTTTGGTCAGCTTGCTGCCCCAGCGCTTGAGGGCAGAACCTCGCCTGACAACGGTCAGCAGGACGTTCGCGGCTTCGAACAGATAAGTCCGAACCTGATGGTTGCCGCGTTTGGAGATGCGGCGAGTTCGGTCGACCTCGCCGGATTGATAATGTCTTGGTGTCAGGCCGAGATAGGCACCGACGTCGGCGGAATGTCTGAAGCGAGCGGGGTTGTCGATGGTAACGACGAAGGCCAGAGCGGTCAGGGGACCGATACCGGGAACGGT
>NZ_JASAUS010000608.1:0-581 GCF_029953005.1 Bradyrhizobium sp. Mp27
GTCGGTCTCAAGATACTGGACCTTGTGGCTTTGCAGGATCGCCTGATAGGCAATCGCCTTGGCGATGTGCGACTTCCCGGTGCCAGGTTTGCCAACAAGCAGAGCGTTCTCGCCAGCGGCAATGAACGCCAGGGTGTGGAGCTGGAAGCAGGTCTGACGTGGCAGTTTGGGATTGAAGGACCAGTCGAACTCGGCGAGCGTCAGCTTTTCGTCGAGCCCGGATTGCTGGTATCGCCGCTCGATAAGACGGGACTGACGACGGTCCAGTTCATCCTGCAGGATAAGGGAGAAGGTCTCGAGGAAGGGCTGGTTGGCGCCCTGCGCCTGGAGCACGCGCGTCTGCAGCGTGTCGCGGACACCCGACAGGCGCAGCTGTCGTAGGCAACGCTCAATTTCCGGCATGGTCATCATGTGGCTAGGTCTCCAGTTTAAGGTGAGAAGGTGCAGCGGGAGCGCTCGTGGCGCCGGAGTTGGCCGGGGTTGCGCAGGCGACACGAGCGCGGATTGCCGTGGCGTGATCGTCGTGAGCCTCGGCCTGCCGACCATTGTCGTCGGCGTCGCGCCGCACAGCGCGGCTGAAG
>NZ_JASAUS010000609.1:0-578 GCF_029953005.1 Bradyrhizobium sp. Mp27
CAACCGACGCTGTCACGCCTGGAGAATGCGCCGCGCCTGCGCGACGTGATCCGGCTGACCTACATTTTGGTCGACGCATGGATGGATAGCTACCCGCGCGAGCCGGCATCCTTACAACTCGCTCTTGACATGGTGACCTCGTGACAAACCTCTCCACGAGATTTTCCTAGCCGACTAGATCACCCCTCAGTGCGTGGTCGCCAGATGACGCTCACGAAGGTACGGCGCAACAGTCGATGAGACGGGGTCGGGAAAACCAGTACATGCCCAAGTGCTTCCAAGTACGCCGCTGTGATTTGGACCTGATCCGCGAACTCCCATACGGGCCCGCGACATATGACGGTCGCAATCAAGGCCGGACAGATGTCAGCGAGCTATGCGGGATTTTGGGTGACGAGGCGATCAGGCGGCGTGGTTTTCCGGCACTTGGATGACCTCGATGCCGTTTTCGAATCTGACACCTGCGATGACCTTCGGCAACTGATTTGTGCCTTTCAGCCGCCGCCAGGTCTTTGATGCGGCGCAGAGCAGCTTGAACACCATCAACTTGGCAGTCGTTGACGATAACGAACCTTTCG
>NZ_JASAUS010000610.1:0-576 GCF_029953005.1 Bradyrhizobium sp. Mp27
TGCCGAAAGTCATCGCCGGTGTAAAGTTCATCGACGGAATCGAAGTCATTCCGAACACTGAAAGCCACGCCGCCTGATCAGGCCGCGTCACCCAAAATCAGCCATAGCTCGAAGTGGTTGCGGGGATAGGATTTGAACCTATGACCTTCAGGTTATGAGCCTGACGAGACGGCATCTGACGGGATGCTGCCGCCCGGGCCTCGTGCAAAAGAGCTTGATAATTGATTGACCACGGTCGCCGACGTTATCGAGGAGACATCCCTCTCGTCGAACTTTGATCGGCCAGTTGTGGAAACCAAGGGGTTACGCTGGATCTGGTAGCGGAGGAGGGATTCGAACCCGCTCGACCGCTCCCTGGAGATAAAAACTGCTTTGACCATCTCCTGATGTGCGGGATCATCGAACCGGTATTCCTGAAGTCAGCGCAGATGGCGCATCGTCCAGCTCCTTCTTGCGGGGCTTAGATGGAGCTATGGCTGATTTTGGGTGACGCGGCCTGATCAGGCGGCGTGGCTTTCAGTGTTCGGAATGACTTCGATTCCGTCGATGAACTTTACACCGGCGATGACTTTCGGC
>NZ_JASAUS010000611.1:0-566 GCF_029953005.1 Bradyrhizobium sp. Mp27
TTTTTGGACGCCGCAGACGTGGCGGCCGGGGCGCCTTCGGGCCCCATCAAGGCGGGCGCCGGAAGGTGTCCGGTGCCAGCTCGTACCCAACTTGCTCTTTGGAGGATTTGGCTATGAGGTATGATTGGACCCCCCTGTGGAGGTCGACCATTGGGTTCGACCACCTGTTTGACGTTCTCGACGAGGTACAGCGGACCGCCGAAGAGACTTATCCCCCTATAACATCGAGCGGCTCGACGAGAACCACTTCCAAATCTCGGTGGCGCTCGCCGGATTCACACCGGACGAGGTGGGCCTTACGGTGGAGCAGAATGTCCTGACGTTGGAAGGCCATAAGGCCGAGAAGGACGAGAAGACCTTCCTGCATCGCGGAATGTCGACACGGTCATTCAAGCGCCAGTTCACCCTGGCTGACCACGTTGAGGTCAACGGCGCGCACTTCGAGAATAGTCTGTTGGTCATCGAGCTTCAACGCGAGATTCCCGAGGCCATGAAGCCGCGGCGCATCGCCATCGCGGGCGCAAGCGCCGGGCAGGTCAAGCAGATCGAAGGCAAGGCCGCCTGAC
>NZ_JASAUS010000612.1:0-562 GCF_029953005.1 Bradyrhizobium sp. Mp27
CAGCATGAGCCGCTTGGCGAAGCTTGCTGCCGGCCGGCCGCCGAGCGCCAACCCCAGGTGATGGACGATGTGTTCGAGCCGTGCCGTCCGACGCCGTCGAAGCGGAACGACGTCTTCTCCGAACCGCTCCGCGAAGATCCGTCGGCGGCAATGCGGCGCCTCGCATGTGAAGCGCCGCGTCAGCAACCGGAGGCGCACCTTTCTGCCCGCTGATGGCAAATCGGCAACATGCCGGACGTACCGGCTATGGATGCGGCTCGACGCTGTTGCGCACAAAGGGCACCGAGCCTCCGCAGCTTCCGACCTAACCGCCAGAATAAGCGAATCCATTGAGTCACTTACACCATCAAACACCAAACCACTCGGTACGAGCGATGAGATTTGAAAGCCCGTCCGCATGGCGCTGATTCTCCGTTTGAGAACCACAGTCGCCCGGCAAACTTCATCAGAAATGAGTCAGATGGGGTATTCGGCCTGTTGCTGAGCCCCGCGTTAGCAGGGTGCTGCGCTTCAGGTTGATGATAAACGTGGTCTGTTTTCGAACAGCCACAAGCATCAGACG
>NZ_JASAUS010000613.1:0-557 GCF_029953005.1 Bradyrhizobium sp. Mp27
TGGTCCAGGGGGCGTCGAACTGGGCAACCGCCTTACCCATCGTGAAGCCAGCGAACTGGATGAAAGCGTAGTACACGCCAAGCGTACCGCCGGCGATTGCGCCTGCGTTGGAGTTGTTGGGTCCGCTAACGCCCGAGCTGCCGAGCTGCGAGTAAACGGTGGAGCCGTTGCCGGTGCCGTTGCCCGTGTAGTTATCCGTCGTCCAGGACATGACCACATCAGCAAAGGTACGAACCACGCCGTACTCGGTCGCAGTGCGTGTGTCGATGTTGAGGTCTGAACGGGCGCGAGTGACGTAGTAGTTCGTCAGACGGTTCGAAGAACCGTTAACGCTGCTGAAGTTACCGTTGAAATCGGTCGCGTTGATCGCGACTTCAGCACGCAGGTAACCACCCAGCTTGATACAGGTGTCAGTGCCCGGGATGTAGTAGAATCCGGCACCGTACAGGGCCCCGCGGGTCACTTCAAATTCCTCCGGGTGTGGTCAGTCAAATTCCTCCACCCGCGAGGCAGGACAAGGGACTGTTAGTTTGAGTTTGTTTCCCGGGCAAGAGCTT
>NZ_JASAUS010000614.1:0-552 GCF_029953005.1 Bradyrhizobium sp. Mp27
GTTGCCAGGCGGCATAATCCGGATACTGGATCGCCAACGGCGGCAAAGGATCGTCCTGTCCAGCCTCGAACGCCCGGTAAAGCCGACTGAGTTCATGCACCAGCACGCCCAATCGACCGCCGTCCGAGACGATGTGATGCTGGGTCAGCAGGAAGACGTGTTCCTCATCCGACATCCGCACTAGCCCGTCCTATTCGTGAGAGTGCGGCATTTGGGCCCGATTGATGCGGCCGCACATCTTGTCTGACGAGGCGCACAGGATTGCCTTCGGCTTTTCACCGCCTGACGACCCGTACTTTGCAACGCGCTTGAGGGATAGGTTGGGCGAACGGGGGGGCGGACGCCCCGCCGGTCAAGGACTGAGCGGCAGCAGCGCGCCGGGCAAGCCGCGGATCAGGTCGGCTTCGGGACATGCCGCGGCGAACGCAAGGCGAATGCGGTTCGTGGTCTCGACCACACGGGCAGCGAGTTTCAAGAGACGAAGACGCAGCGTCGCGAACTCGGCAGCGGCCAATTCCCGGGCTTTGGGAATGGCGTCGCGCACGGTCAGCA
>NZ_JASAUS010000615.1:0-545 GCF_029953005.1 Bradyrhizobium sp. Mp27
GACATCCTGCCGGCGGCTGAACGCACCTATCTGCTGGAGGAGCTGAACCGGACGGCGGCGGCCTATCCGTCGCAGCGGTGCATCCACGAACTGTTCGAGCAGCAGGTGCAAAAGACGCCGGATGCGGTGGCGGTGGTCTGCGCGGACGAGCGCCTGAGCTATGGCGAGCTCAATGCGCGGGCCAACCGCCTGGCGCATCATCTGATCGCCTTCGGGGTGAAGCCGGACCAGCCGGTGGCGATCTGCCTGGAGCGCAGTCCGATGATGGTGGTGGGGGTCTTGGCGATCCTCAAGGCGGGTGGGGCCTATCTGCCGCTGGACCCGGCCTATCCCAGCGCGCGGCTCAACCAGGTGCTCGACGATGCGGCGCCGAGGCTGCTGCTGGCCGACGCGGCCGGACGCGCCGCGCTGGGCGGCGACGGGCTCACCGGTGTGACCGTGGTCGATCTGGAGACGGCGACGCCGGCCTGGGCCGAGCTGCCGGCCACCGATCCGGACCCGCGCGCGCTCGGCCTCACCTCACGCCATCTCGCCTATGTGATCTA
>NZ_JASAUS010000616.1:0-545 GCF_029953005.1 Bradyrhizobium sp. Mp27
CTCGGTCATGGCGTATCGCTCTCCTCGAGAGGTTCTGGCAGGCTCGTCACCCGCCTCGATACGCCGCCTTCCTCACACCGTCATCACCCAGATTCCGCCATAGCTCGCGCGCGACCGGTAAGTGGTATGTTGGCATCTATGGCTATAAACGCCTTGGCAATATCTATGATCTTATTCCAGAAGATCAGCAGGTGTACGATGAAGACGGTAGGATAGTTCCACCAAAGGAGCTGAATGGTCGACCGGTGTTTGATGTGAAGGATGAGTTTGTGCTGACGGATGAATTGGTGGAAAGGAAAGAAGGGGTCGTGTTCGACGTTGCGACTCTTGAAATTGCGCGAGACTACATCCGCGAACATGGTTGGGACAAATACGACGAATTTCGAACCGCATGGGATCGCTTGAATAAGCTGGTAAGTTGAACGAATTACATTTCCCAGAGCTGGCCCCGCAAATTCGGACAGTAGCTTGAGTGGATTTTCTGCCTGACAGCGGCGAGGATTCTTGCTGCGAATCAGGAGCGAAGATGACGAAGAAGAGCCGCC
>NZ_JASAUS010000617.1:0-539 GCF_029953005.1 Bradyrhizobium sp. Mp27
TCGGGCCATATTCATTCACCATCCTGGCCATAGGCTGGATGCTGCGCCACAACGAGACCGTTGAATGCGAAAGCGGTTCCCCGCCGATAATAAAGGTGTCGACCTGGCTCGGCACCTTCTGCGCCAGCATCTGTTGCCCAAGGGCATCCAGATGGCTCGGCGTGATCTTGATTACGCCGCAGTGGGAACTGATCCATGTCCTTAGTCCCTCTAGTCCCTCGATTTTGTCTTCCTCCATCACAAGCTGTGTGTGGCCACCACAGATCAGAGGCGCAAATAGGCTCGTAATCGTTGAATCGAAGGCGAGTGATGAGGACACCATGGAAGAGGACCAGGGATCATAAACGTCGCAGGCCCAGGACAGATAGTTGACCAATCCCCGATGCTCGACCATGACGCCCTTTGGGGTGCCGGTTGAGCCCGAGGTATAGATCACATAGGCGAGATGGCGTGAGGTGAGGCCGAGCGCGCGCGGGTCCGGATCGGTGGCCGGCAGCTCGGCCCAGGCCGGCGTCGCCGTCTCCAGATCGACCACGGTC
>NZ_JASAUS010000618.1:0-537 GCF_029953005.1 Bradyrhizobium sp. Mp27
CAGTTCGACTGGAGCCACGAGGTCGTCCTGCTGAGCGGCACCACGGTGATGGTGAAGGCTGCTCATGTCCGGCTCTGTCACAGCCGCATGCTGTTCGTGCGGGCCTATCCGCGGGAGACGCAGGAGATGGTGTTCGACGCCCACGACCGGGCATTCGCCTTGTTCAAAGGCACCTGCACCCGCGGCATCTACGACAACATGAAGACCGCGGTGGAGACGATCTTTGTCGGTAAAGGCCGTCTCTACAATCGCCGCTTCCTGCAGATGTGCAGCCACTATCTGGTCGATCCGGTCGCCTGTACGCCAGCGTCGGGCTGGGAGAAGGGGCAAGTCGAGAACCAGGTCGGGCTGGTCCGGGAACGCTTCTTCACGCCGCGGCTGCGGTTCAAAACCCTCGACGAGTTAAACGCCTGGCTGCTCGACAAATGGTAAGCGGAGCTTTTCTCCCATTTGATTGACTGGTTTCGCTTCGGCTTTCGCTCTGCGATCCTTGGCTTGTCAGAGAGCCGAGAGGAGACTGAAGGCGATGGAACAATC
>NZ_JASAUS010000619.1:0-534 GCF_029953005.1 Bradyrhizobium sp. Mp27
CCGGCGGCTCTTCTTCGTCATCTTCGCTCCTGATTCGCAGCAAGAATCCTCGCCGCTGTCAGGCAGAAAATCCACTCAAGCTACTGTCCGAATTTGCGGGGCCAGCTCTTGGATAGTCAGGCAAGTTGCGCGGAAATCTGCGCATAGACGAGGGGGCTCTTGCAAAGAGGGGGCTCTTGCAAAGCTGACCAGACAATCGTCGCTAAATGGTCAAGCCTCAAAGTTCGTCGTATCGACTTTGAACGAAGAACTCGATGAGGCCGAAATCCGTGAAGCCCACGTCGAGCCGAACGCTTCCTGTCTTGTCATTTCAGTTCCAATTTGCCGCACGCCACGCGGCTTCCAACAGATTAACATCCTCAAAAATGTGGTAGTATGACAGTGTGTTGACGGCCCAGCGAACGAGAGTCCGGCCTTGGTGAAAGCAGAGCTGGCCCCGCAAATTCGGACAGTAGCTTGAGTGGATTTTCTGCCTGACAGCGGCGAGGATTCTTGCTGCGAATCAGGAGCGAAGATGACGAAGAAGAGCCGCCG
>NZ_JASAUS010000620.1:0-533 GCF_029953005.1 Bradyrhizobium sp. Mp27
ATCGCGCATGTCGTCGGTGTCGGGCTTGAAGGTGAGGCCGAGCACGGCGATGGTCTTGCCGCGCAAGCTACCGCCGAGCGCCTGGCTGACCTTGCGCGCCATCGCGCGCTTGCGGTTCTCGTTGACCGCGAGCACGGATTCGACGATGCGCAGGCTCACGTCATAGTCCTGCGCGATCTTGATCAGCGCCTTGGTGTCCTTCGGAAAGCAGGAGCCGCCAAAGCCGGGCCCGGCGTGCAGGAACTTGGTGCCGATGCGGTTGTCGAGGCCGATGCCGCGCGCGACCTCCTGCACGTTGGCGCCGACCTTTTCCGAGAGGTCGGCGATCTCGTTGATGAAGGTGATCTTGGTCGCAAGGAAGGCGTTCGCGGCGTATTTGATCATCTCGGCGGTGCGGCGCGCCGTGAACATCAGCGGAGCCAGGTTCAGCGACAGCGGGCGATAGACGTCGCCCATCACCTTGCGGCCGCGCTCGTCGGAGGTGCCGACGACGACGCGATCGGGGTACTTGAAGTCGCGGATCGCCGCGCCCT
>NZ_JASAUS010000621.1:0-533 GCF_029953005.1 Bradyrhizobium sp. Mp27
AGGGCGCGGCGATCCGCGACTTCAAGTACCCCGATCGCGTCGTCGTCGGCACCTCCGACGAGCGCGGCCGCAAGGTGATGGGCGACGTCTATCGCCCGCTGTCGCTGAACCAGGCCCCGCTGATGTTCACGGCGCGCCGCACCGCCGAGATGATCAAATACGCCGCGAACGCGTTCCTCGCGACCAAGATCACCTTCATCAACGAGATCGCCGATCTCTCGGAAAAGGTCGGCGCCAACGTGCAGGAGGTCGCGCGCGGCATCGGCCTCGACAACCGCATCGGCACCAAGTTCCTGCACGCCGGGCCCGGCTTCGGCGGCTCCTGCTTCCCGAAGGACACCAAGGCGCTGATCAAGATCGCGCAGGACTATGATGTGAGCTTGCGCATCGTCGAATCCGTGCTGGCCGTCAACGAGAACCGTAAGCGCGCGATGGCGCGCAAGGTCAGCCAGGCGCTCGGCGGTAGCTTGCGCGGCAAGACCATCGCCGTGCTCGGCCTCACCTTCAAGCCCGACACCGACGACATGCGCGAT
>NZ_JASAUS010000622.1:0-533 GCF_029953005.1 Bradyrhizobium sp. Mp27
GCCGCAAGGCTCGACGCAACTCAGCGTGGTCCATGAGGGCGACGCGATCCTTCATGTCGTCAACGCGCGTGGCGATCGCGTGCGGCTCGACGATCTTCGGCGGCAGATGTCGCGGCAGGAGAACGAGCGCCCGAGCCTTGCCGCTAAGCTGGCAGCCGCCGAGACCGCGCAACAGGACCTCGCCCGCCAGGCGGGCCAGTTCCGCGATGGCCGCATCCTTCAGCTCGAGGCGCGCATCGCCGAAATCCAGTCGGCGATCGAGGCCGCGGCCGCGCGACGGGAAGAGGCGGCGGCCGCTGTGGAGCGGGCCTCGTCCCTGATCAAATCGGGCAGCGTCTCGACGGTCGAGATGGCCCGCCTGACGCGTGAGCAGGCAATCGCCCAGCAGACCGAGATCGGCGCCCGCCGCCGGCTCGACGCAGGGCATCGTCAACTTAATCGACCGCCGAGCCGAAGGAGGCGATTCTCAGAGGTCGAGAATCGGCGATAGCGCTTGTCATGGAGATCTCGCGCCAAGTCGCAAAGGCTCGCTC
>NZ_JASAUS010000623.1:0-525 GCF_029953005.1 Bradyrhizobium sp. Mp27
ACGCTCAGGTCAACCAAGCCGTTCCGATGACACTGCTGGGGCCCGGCGTCACGCGACGCCGCGGCCAGCCGCGCGCGTAGCCTGTGCGGTAAAATACGCGCTTACGATCAAACCATACGGCTCCATTGGCAGCGCCCCGGTTCATACCGTGGTGCGTCGCCAGTTGAAGCGCGTGGACACGCAGAAGCGGAAGACGTTCCAGATCGTGGTGGGCGAAAAGGTGCTCATTGTGCGTCGTCGCACGAAGAAGCGTTACCCGCTGCAAACGCTCGCCGTGCTGCAAGGGAGCGCGACGATCAACGAGCGTTGGGATTTCCTTGGGACCGTGTCCGGCGTCGTCCAGGCGCGCTTCCCGCAGCACTTCTATCGGGCGGTTGTCAATGCAGCGACTCAATAGAGGGTCAACGAGCGAATCGAGAGCTATGGCGGAATCTGGGTGATGACGGTGTGAGGAAGGCGGCGTATCGAGGCGGGTGACGAGCCTGCCAGAACCTCTCGAGGAGAGCGATACGCCATGACCGAGAC
>NZ_JASAUS010000624.1:0-504 GCF_029953005.1 Bradyrhizobium sp. Mp27
TCTCGGTCATGGCGTATCGCTCTCCTCGAGAGGTTCTGGCAGGCTCGTCACCCGCCTCGATACGCCGCCTTCCTCACACCGTCATCACCCAGATTCCGCCATAGCTCCAGATTGCCGAGCTGCGAGCCTACGTGCGTCAGCGCGAGCGTCTGCTGGAGTACGCGGCCTCACACATCCAGCATATGCAGAAGGCCTTGACGGAGATGAATCTTCAGCTCCACCACGTCGTCGCCGACATCACCGGCGCGACCGGCCTGCGTATCATACGCGCGATCCTTGCCGGCGAGCGCGATCCCGAGGCGCTGGCGTGCTTGCGCCACTACAGTTGCCACTCCAGTGCCGAGACGATCGCGAAGGCGCTCACCGGGAGCTACCGCGCCGAGCATCTGTTTGCATAGGAGCAGTTGACCCCTTATCAGCCCCTCAGTCGGGTTTGCAGTGCCGGCCGACTGACGCTGAGGTTGCTAAGGTTCTGCAGGCCTCGCTGGCCTGCCACCAACCCCC
>NZ_JASAUS010000625.1:0-490 GCF_029953005.1 Bradyrhizobium sp. Mp27
TATGAACAAGCGGCCCGATTGCTTCATCACGACGCTCATGCGCTCGACCAGCGGCGCGAGGTGGAAGGCGACCGTTCCCATCCAGTCTGCCAGAACGGCGCGATCGATGAAGATGCCATGCCGAGCCAGAACCTGCGACTGACGATAGAGTGGCATGTGCTCGCTGAACTTGGCGACCGCCACCTGCGCCAGCAGCGCCTCGGTGGGGATGCCACCCTCCACGAGATGGGCGGGCGCCGGCGCCTGAGCAACACCGGTGCAGCCCTTTGCGCAGGCGTAGCGCGGTCGCACCGTCTCGATCACACGATACTGGGCGGCCATGACATCGAGACGGCGGGAGCGATCCTCGCCGATCTGGACCATCCGGCCGCAGCCGCAGGGACACTCGAGGTTCTCGGGTTCGATCACCTGCTCGATGCGCGGCAGGTGCGCGGGAAAGGCACGGGCAGCGCGCCTGGTCCGGCGGCTGGACGGCGCCGTGCCGGCGCGG
>NZ_JASAUS010000626.1:0-485 GCF_029953005.1 Bradyrhizobium sp. Mp27
AACGCTGCATGGTGCATTTTTATCGCAATGTCTTCAGCCACGTGCCGTCGACCCGGGTCCGCGAGGTGAGCCACATGCTCAAGGCCATTCATGCCCAGGAGAGCCGCGCCGCGGCCGACGAGAAAGCCAGGACCGTCATCGCGGATCTGCGGGCAAGCCGTATGGCCAAAGCTGCTGATCTCGTCGAGCAGGCGGTTCACGAGACGCTCGCCTACTATGCCTTTCCTGACATCCATTGGCGGAAGATTCGAACGAACAATCCGCTCGAGCGCATCATGAAGGAGATCCGGCGACGAACCCGTGTCGTCGGCGCCTTCCCCGACGGTCAATCCTGTCTCAATTTGGCGGCGGCCCGGCTGCGGCACATTGCCGGAACGGCGTGGTCGACCAAATGCTACATGAACATGCGACCGCTCTATCAGCCACAACTCTCTGAAACCGGAGCCGTCGCCTGATCAAAAGTGCGAAAGATTCTGGACAGTACC
>NZ_JASAUS010000627.1:0-484 GCF_029953005.1 Bradyrhizobium sp. Mp27
TGCTATGCTCGTTCATGGCGTATCGCTCTCCTTGAGGTTCTGGCAGGCTCGACACCCGCCTCGATACGCCGCCTATCTCATTCCGTCATCACCCAGTTTCCCGCATAGCTCACGACCTGTTCGCGACCCATCGTGGCCCCGCAGCAGCCGCATCGCATGCTTGCGATGATATCCAGTGACATTGACGAACTCATCCAATATCCGCGCCTTCTCCACGCGATCGCTCGATCGGTAGCGTTCGCCCACAGCTGCCGTCAGTTCCTTCCTAGCCCGTCCTATTCGTGAGAGTGCGGCTTTTGGGCCCGATTGATGCGGCCGCACATCTTGTCTGACGAGGCGCACAGGATTGCCTTCGGCTTTTCGCCGCCTGACGACCGGTACTTTGCAACGCGCTTGAGGGATGGGTTGGGCGAACGGGGGCGGACGCCCCGCCGGTCAAGGACCGAGCGGCAGCAGCGCGCCGGGCAAGCCGCAGATCAGGTCG
>NZ_JASAUS010000628.1:0-482 GCF_029953005.1 Bradyrhizobium sp. Mp27
CCGAAAGTCATCGCCGGTGTAAAGTTCATCGACGGAATCGAAGTCATTCCGAACACTGAAAGCCACGCCGCCTGATCAGGCCGCGTCACCCAAAATCAGCCATAGCTCCCATGTGGGTAGCGAACATCTTATCGAAACCTGCGCCGGTCATTTTTGACATCTTGTCATGGTCAGCTTTTTGCTTCGCATTCGGTCCGCCTGGTGAGTTCATTCCCAGTGCTTGGGCAGCATTTAATGCCTTCTGATTGGCGGCAGCGTGGTCTGTAGAGAGCATTCTGCCAAACGATTTGACGGCGTCGCTTTGACCGTTCTGCTGCGCCAGCTCTCCCATGCTCACTTCAGCGAAATTGCCCTCGATTGCCTTCTTAAGAAACGTTTCGCTTTGCTTATCTTTCGCAGATGCGCTGGCAATTGAGATTGCCATCAAGGTTGCTGTCCCGAGTGACATAAGCATTCTGTTCATCGGCAACTCCTGTGGGTTG
>NZ_JASAUS010000629.1:0-479 GCF_029953005.1 Bradyrhizobium sp. Mp27
CACCGATCCGGACCCGCGCGCGCTCGGCCTCACCTCACGCCATCTCGCCTATGTGATCTACACCTCCGGCTCAACCGGCACCCCAAAAGGCGTCATGGTCGAGCATCGCGGATTGGTCAACTATCTGTCCTGGGCCTGCGACGTTTATGATCCCTGGTCCTCTTCCATGGTGTCCTCATCACTCGCCTTCGATTCAACGATTAACAGCCTGTTTACACCTTTGCTTCGTGGTGGCCATGCTCCCCTTTTAAAGAAAGGAGATGAGGTCGAAGGACTAAGGACATGGATCAGTTCCCACTGCGGCGTAATCAATATCACGCCGAGCCATCTGGATGCCCTTGGGCAACAGATGCTGGCACAGAAGGTGTCGAGCCAGGTCGACACCTTTATTATCGGCGGGGAACCGCTTTCGCATTCAACGGTCTCGTTGTGGCGCAGCATCCAGCCTATGGCCAGGATGGTGAATGAATATGGCCCGA
>NZ_JASAUS010000630.1:0-469 GCF_029953005.1 Bradyrhizobium sp. Mp27
CTAGTACCCGGAATCAGAGCTGAGTGATACGGCGGCCTTTGAAGCGGCGTTGACGGACCTTTTTCTTGGTCCAGACGAAGGGCTCGGCTTTGTCGTTGTACGCGTTGACGTAGGCGTCGATGTGTTCCTGAAGCTGCTTGAGGCTCGTGAAGGAGATGCCGCTAAGCGACTGCCCCTGCAGGATCGAAAACCATACCTCGACCTGATTGAGCCAGGACGCACTTGTCGGCGTGAAATGAAATTGCACGTTGGGGTGGGCCTTAAGCCAGTCCTCGTTCTTCTTGTGGGTGTTGAGGTTGTCGAGGATGACGTGAAGCTGGCGGTTCGGAAAGGCCGCGGTGAGGCTGTCCATGAAATCGAGAAACTCGACGCGGCGACGGCGTTTTGAATGCGTTGCGATGATCTTTCCGGTGGCGACTTCGAGCGCCGCAAACAATGTTGTGGTGCCATGCCGCTTGTAATCGTGGCT
>NZ_JASAUS010000631.1:0-466 GCF_029953005.1 Bradyrhizobium sp. Mp27
GCAGATCGAGCTGGAGATGCACGGCGCCGACACCGAGCTCGACCGCCAGGTGCTCGATTTGATCAAGGACCCGCTCACCCACATGGTGCGCAACTCCGCCGACCATGGCCTCGAGACCCCAGCCGAGCGGCTCGCGTCCGGCAAGGGCGAGCAGGGCACCATCCGCCTGTCCGCCTATCACGAGGGCGGCCACATCATCATCTGTATCGCCGACAACGGAAGAGGCCTCAACACCGAGAGGATCAAGGCCAAGGCGATCTCCTCAGGTCTCGTCACCGAGGCCGAGCTCGAGAAGATGAGCGAAGCCCAGATCCACAAGTTCATCTTCGCGCCCGGCTTCTCGACCGCGGCTGCGATCACCTCGGTCTCCGGCCGCGGCGTCGGCATGGACGTGGTGCGCACCAATATCGACCAGATCGGCGGCACCATCGACATCAAGTCGGTGGCCGGCGAGGGCTCCTCCGTC
>NZ_JASAUS010000632.1:0-462 GCF_029953005.1 Bradyrhizobium sp. Mp27
ATGCTCGCCTTCGATCCTGCGATTCCGCCACGCCTCGATCTTGGTATAGATCTTCTTGTTCAGGTTCGACACTGTGCTCGGGCTGACCCGGGTGCCCCACAGCGCCTCCGTGATGTCTTCGACCCGCCGAACTGAAATCCCGGCCAGATACATCTCGATCAGCGCCTCCTCGACCGAGCTCTCCCGCCTCCGGTAGCGCTCGATAATCGCCGTCTCGAAGGTTTGCCGCCGTAGCTTCGGGACCTTCAGATTGACGTCGCCCGCCTTGGTGTGCAGCGTTCGCTCGTAGCTGCCTGCCCGCGTGTCCTGCCGCGCGGGGCTGCGCTCATACCGCCCAGCCCCGCACAGCTGGTCCCCGCGGGTCACTTCAAATTCCTCCGGGTGTGGTCAGTCAAATTCCTCCACCCGCGAGGCAGGACAAGGGACTGTTAGTTTGAGTTTGTTTCCCGGGCAAGAGCTTCA
>NZ_JASAUS010000633.1:0-460 GCF_029953005.1 Bradyrhizobium sp. Mp27
AAAAATTACGGGCGAGCTTGTCATATCGCGTGGCGATGCGCCGGAAGTCCTTGAGCCTGCAAAAGCAGCGTTCGATGACATTTCGTCCTTTGTAGGCGCGTTTGTTGAAGCGATGGATGACGACACGGTTAGATTTATTGGGGATTACGGGCTTGGCGCCACGACGAATGATTTCGCCGCGAAGCTTGTCGCCATCATACCCTTTGTCGGCGAGGAGCACGCTCATGGGTGGCGCGAGCGCCAGGACATCGGGAGCCGCAGCGATATCGGCATCCTGGCCTGGAGTCAGATGCAGGACGACCGGCCGGCAGAGCGGATCGCTCAGCGCATGGATTTTTGTCGTGCGGCCTCCGCGCGAGCGGCCGATTGCTTGATTGTGCTCCCCCCTTTTCCGCCGGAGGCACACCGGTGAGCTTTAATCGAGGTCGAGTCGAGCGACAGTACGACGCCGTCTTCGCCA
>NZ_JASAUS010000634.1:0-459 GCF_029953005.1 Bradyrhizobium sp. Mp27
GGGATCGAGGCGGTCTATCGTCGCCCGAACACGAGCAAGCCGGCTCCGGGTCACAAGATCTACCCGTACCTGTTGCGCGGATTGAAGATCGAGCGGCCCGACCATGCGTGGACATCACCTACATTCCGATGCGGCGTGGCTTCGTCTATCTCGCGGCGGTCGTCGATGTGTTCAGCCGACGGGTCCTGGCCCATCGCGTAGATGCAGGACGCGTTGCGCGAGTTTCTCGTTCTCCGCCTTCAGCGCCGCGAGCTCGGCCGCGTGCGCCGCGATCACACCGCGAACCGATTGACTTCCGGGCGGGCATCACAAAAGGACTGTCCGTGCTGCCGCAATCGGATGCATCGGAGCGCCGAGAGCGCCTCCTGGAAGTCGCCGGTCGAGATGCCGCGCAAATAGAGGACCGGGATCAAGGCATCCAGGCTCTTCGTCCGCCGCGCCCATAGCGGCAGGATTGCC
>NZ_JASAUS010000635.1:0-459 GCF_029953005.1 Bradyrhizobium sp. Mp27
CTTTTGTAGTAAAGGACAAGGCCGCTTCCGTCCCAGGTCAGGATCTTCACGCGATCTCGGCGCTTGGACCGGAAGACATAAAGTCCGCCGTCGTACGGATTGGCCCCAAACGCCTCGCTCACCAGCATCGCCAGTGAGTCCATCCCCCGACGGAAATCGATCGGCTGCGTCGCGATCCAGATCGACAACCCAGGTCGGAGCCCGATCATCGACCAACCGTCCGGACTGCCGCAAGCACCTCGCACAGCGCCCGCCGGTCGACCGTCCCCCCGACACGGATGCGAACCGCGCCGACTTGGATCTCAATTGCTGCCTGCTCTTCGCGCGACGACAATTCGCCGCCGCAGCCAGTGATCGCGACCGGCACAAAGCCAGGTGGCACATCTCCGTCCCGGCGCTCCGCGAGCTTCACCCGCGTGGTCTGACGACGCCACAGAAACAACAGGCTTGGGCTGATGT
>NZ_JASAUS010000636.1:0-457 GCF_029953005.1 Bradyrhizobium sp. Mp27
GATGTGACGGAGCTTCGTCGACATCGGCTTGACCACGATCTCTTCGGTATGGAACACGCCGTCGACGACGATGCCAAACGTCTGGCTGCCGACTTGCGTGACCACGATAAAGCCGTTCTCGGGATCGCTGGCCGCGCCGTCGTCGATCTTGAGCAGCTTCTTGAGGTGGATCAGCGGCAGCAGCTTGTTGCGCAACCTGAGGACCGCGGTGTCCTTGATGCGCTCGATGCGGTGCTCGGAGTTGGCGCGGGCACGGACCAGCTCGACCACCGAGAGCTGCGGGATCGCGAAGCGGTCGCCGGCGGCTTCCACGATCAGCGCCGAGACGATGGCCAAGGTCAGCGGGATCTTGATGGTGACGGAGGAGCCCTCGCCGGCCACCGACTTGATGTCGATGGTGCCGCCGATCTGGTCGATATTGGTGCGCACCACGTCCATGCCGACGCCGCGGCCGGAG
>NZ_JASAUS010000637.1:0-455 GCF_029953005.1 Bradyrhizobium sp. Mp27
GGCGAGCGCGGATAGAACGGCGTCGTCTCCTTCTGCGGGATCTCCTGCACCAGGCCGTAGAGCTCGGAGGTCGAGGCCTGGTAGAACCGCGTCTCCTTCTCCATGCCGAGGATGCGGATCGCTTCCAGCAGGCGCAGCACCCCGATGGCGTCGGCGTTGGCGGTGTATTCCGGGCTCTCGAAGCTGACGGCGACGTGGCTCTGGGCGGCGAGATTGTAGATCTCGGTCGGCCGGATCTGCTGCACCAGGCGGATCAAATTGGTCGAATCCGTCATGTCGCCGTAGTGCATCAGGAACGGCACGTTGCCGACATGCGGGTCCTGGTAGAGGTGATCGACGCGCGCGGTGTTGAACGAGGACGAGCGCCGCTTGATGCCGTGCACGACATAGCCGAGCGACAGCAAATATTCGGCGAGATAGGCGCCGTCCTGACCGGTCACGCCGGTGATGAGAGC
>NZ_JASAUS010000638.1:0-453 GCF_029953005.1 Bradyrhizobium sp. Mp27
ACGGCCACTCAGGTCAAGGTGCTCTTAGACGGTGCCAAGGGCTACGTGATTCTCCATGCGCGATACGTTGATCTATTCGAGGATCGATCCGCTACCGAGGGGGTCTAGAATGACCGAAATGAAGGCGCGGTACGTTGTTTGGTATGAGCGACCGGTGACCGGCCGGTTCACCGTACTGGATCTTTCACTAGATGTGCCTGCGATCGGAAAAGGCGGGAAGCCTCTGTCTGGCTTGTCGCACTCCATTGCTGAAGCAGAGGCCGATAGACTGAACGCTGCCCGCAGCCGACCGAGGGGCCCAGAAAGGGGATGGACGGAAAGGGGCAATTGAACCGCCGGGCGACGCATCGTCGGCGCTTAAAGCGCTAGGAAATAACGAAGGCCGCAGTGATTGAAGTCGCCGCGGCCCGCGCATGGTCAAATCAGACCGGGTAAAAAGATCTAAGTGAAATA
>NZ_JASAUS010000639.1:0-452 GCF_029953005.1 Bradyrhizobium sp. Mp27
TTCCAATCGTTGCGAATGCGCAGGTAACCATTGATATGGGCAAGATCATATGTAGCCAATATCTTGCTATGCCGCAGTCACAGTCAGATAAGTTTTCTGCCTGGATGAGCGGTTGGTTCAGTTATCAGAACAACAGAACCTTTGTGGACCTTGCTTTGCATCAACAAAATATCGCCAACGTAAAGGCATGGTGCCAATACCATCCGGCGGAAAGCGTTATGTATGGCTTGCAACAATCGGTAGGCAAAAATTGACGGCTCGGGACTTTGGAGGATCGCTATGAAATGCAGGGCTCTTGTCGTTTCTGTGATTTTGATAGGCGCGGCATCAGCGCCAGCCGCGGCTCAGATCAAGCTGGACATGAACAAGATCACTTGCGGAAATTGGCTAGGATACGGTTCAGCAGACCGAGATTTCGTAAGGTATTTCATGAGCGGCTACTATAACGCGGC
>NZ_JASAUS010000640.1:0-450 GCF_029953005.1 Bradyrhizobium sp. Mp27
CCGAAAGTCATCGCCGGTGTAAAGTTCATCGACGGAATCGAAGTCATTCCGAACACTGAAAGCCACGCCGCCTGATCAGGCCGCGTCACCCAAAATCAGCCATAGCTCATTACCCCTCGGTCCCCAACACTAGTGTTGGCATCGCCTCGAATTTGTTGGAGGTACATCACTTCACTTGAAAAGCGACCATTCTGCGGGATCGCGGGTCCGAGAAAGCGCCGAACGTTGTTCTGAACGGCATTCGCACGCTCTGAGGTAACAACAATATTGTTTACGGTCACAGGGGCGGTGTTGCCGTGGATTTCGAACGTTATCTTTGCATTGGCATCTTTGGCGATCGGCTCTAGTACCCGGAATCAGAGCTGAGTGATACGGCGGCCTTTGAAACGGCGTTGACGGACCTTTTTCTTGGTCCAGACGAAGGGCTCGGCTCTGTCGTTGTATGCGTTG
>NZ_JASAUS010000641.1:0-446 GCF_029953005.1 Bradyrhizobium sp. Mp27
TCTCGGTCATGGCGTATCGCTCTCCTCGAGAGGTTCTGGCAGGCTCGTCACCCGCCTCGATACGCCGCCTTCCTCACACCGTCATCACCCAGATTCCGCCATAGCTCGGCGATACGCCGTTGTCGGCTCAACTATCCGGCAGGAATGCGGAGCCAGGGAACGACCGCTCGACGAGCATCGCCATGTTTTACACTTAAGGATCAACATCCGTGATGACTTCGATTGATGATACGCTAAGTGAGATCAGATGGCTGCGAAACGGAATCTGGCGCTGCCGCCGGCTACTTAACACCGACCTGCCTGGCACCGAACGCAAGGCCCTTGAGAGCGTCTGCATGGAGCTATGGCTGATTTTGGGTGACGCGGCCTGATCAGGCGGCGTGGCTTTCAGTGTTCGGAATGACTTCGATTCCGTCGATGAACTTTACACCGGCGATGACTTTCGG
>NZ_JASAUS010000642.1:0-446 GCF_029953005.1 Bradyrhizobium sp. Mp27
GCGGGCGTGGCGTTCGCGGTTGGAGGTGATGGGGTTGGCTTCGCAACCGAATCCTACGCCGCATCAGCGCTTTACCCCTCAGGCGCACTCTTACGAATAAGACGGGCTAGACGGGACGTCAGCGTCTCAGTCGCATTCCCGCGAGCGCTCCGGCAAAAAGTACATTCAACTGGTGCCCGTGCAAATGCAGCCTACGCAGCGATCTTGTCTTCCTTGTCTGCGCCGCGCATGACGATCCTCAGGGCGTCGTTGGCCAGCGGGCGCTGCAGCGCCTTTGCCTCATCCCAGGGAGTGTGCATCCAGATGTCGCGCTCCTCCTCGGTGGTCAGGATCACGGTAAGCGGAGCTTTTCTCCCATTTGATTGACTGGTTTCGCTTCGGCTTTCGCTCTGCGATCCTTGGCTTGTCAGAGAGCCGAGAGGAGACTGAAGGCGATGGAACAATCG
>NZ_JASAUS010000643.1:0-441 GCF_029953005.1 Bradyrhizobium sp. Mp27
ATCAGATCCGGCTTCTCGCGCTTGAGGCTGAATTCCGTCGTGTCATGGAGGACGAGGATCGGTCCCTCCCTCGCCGCTACGCGCTCGCGCGTCGCCTCGAAATGACCGCCAAGAATATCCGCCTCGTCGACCCGCTCGTTGGAGAAGAATCGATAGGCGGCCTTCGTGTTGGCCCAATCCTGACAAACCAACGGGATGCTTTGACCCATGTCGCTCCCGATTTGTGCGAGCAATTTGCAGAACCGGCGACCAACCCGCTCATCCTTAAACTCGCATCCCGCAACTTCCCGATCAACCCACGTCTCGATACCGGTCGTCAATCGCTGAGCACGCGCCACCGCGCGTTCCTTCACCAAGCCCATCGAGCACCCCGCACTTCCGAATCAGGTGCTCAACAACGAATCACAACAGATTCTACTGATTCAAGATTTCGGCCGCGGC
>NZ_JASAUS010000644.1:0-440 GCF_029953005.1 Bradyrhizobium sp. Mp27
AGTCTCGGTCATGGCGTATCGCTCTCCTCGAGAGGTTCTGGCAGGCTCGTCACCCGCCTCGATACGCCGCCTTCCTCACACCGTCATCACCCAGATTCCGCCATAGCTCGTTCCGCGAGGAATTTGATCGCCACATCGGCCACGTCAATTCCGAAAACGCCGCGCTGCCTTGGGATCGTCTGGGCCACTGGGCGCAGGATGACGAGGACTGGGCGGAGGCGGAGCGCTGCTTTCGCAAGGCCTATGACTTGGCGGGCGGTGAATACGGCTATTGCCTGGCGATTGCCCTCAAAGCGCTGGAGCGGTTCGATGAGAGCGTGCCGCTGCTGCTGGAGCTATGGCGGAATCTGGGTGATGACGGTGTGAGGAAGGCGGCGTATCGAGGCGGGTGACGAGCCTGCCAGAACCTCTCGAGGAGAGCGATACGCCATGACCGAGAC
>NZ_JASAUS010000645.1:0-436 GCF_029953005.1 Bradyrhizobium sp. Mp27
GGCGGCTCTTCTTCGTCATCTTCGCTCCTGATTCGCAGCAAGAATCCTCGCCGCTGTCAGGCAGAAAATCCACTCAAGCTACTGTCCGAATTTGCGGGGCCAGCTCTGAACCTTGCCGCCGGATCTGTGTTCGAGATGCTGGCGGGCTCGATGATGAGGCCTGAGATGCGGCTCCGGTGCTCGTCGTTGATCCGTCACAGGCTGCCTCCCAAAAAAAGCAGCCTTGAATCAGCCTTCTGATTTGACGATCCCCGAGCCCCCAAGCGACCTAGAGCTCGAGACAAAGAACGCCGCCTCCGTTTCCGGAAGCGGCGTTTTGTATTCGAACATCGAAAGAGGATGATTTCTTGTCCTTGGCAGGCCTGGCAGTGACCTACTCTCCCAGGGCTTAAGCCATAGTACCATTGGCGCTGAAGCGTTTAACGGCCGAGTTCGG
>NZ_JASAUS010000646.1:0-435 GCF_029953005.1 Bradyrhizobium sp. Mp27
TCACTTTGCGCCGGCGCATCCTGCCAGGGCTCGTTCAGACACCTACGCTGGTCTTGAGCCATTTGTTGATCTGAATGCGCCGACGCCGTCCGAGTTGCGCGACGATGCTCACTTTGCGCCGGCGCATCCTGCCAGGGCTCGTTCAGACACCTACGCTGGTCTTGAGCCATTTGTTGATCTGAATGCGCCGACGCCGTCCGAGTTGCGCGACGATGCTCATTTTGCGCCAGCGCATCCTGCCAGGGCTCGTTCAGACACCTACGCTGGTCTTGAGCCATTTGTTGATCTGAATGCGCCGACGCCGTCCGAGTTGCGCGACGATGCTCATTTTGCGCCAGCGCATCCTGCCAGGGCCCGTTCAGACACCTACGCTGGTCTTGAGCCATTTGTTGATCTGAATGCGCCGACGCCGTCCGAGTTGCGCGACGATGCTCA
>NZ_JASAUS010000647.1:0-434 GCF_029953005.1 Bradyrhizobium sp. Mp27
TCCGTCGTTGCCGCCTCCATACCCCCCGCCAACGATTTGCAAACACGTTGATCAACAGACTGCAATCCCCACGCCAAACCTTTGCGAGTGGGACGCGAACGTCGCTTACGGATCACGGGCATTGCTTTCGGATGGATCGGCTCGACGACCGCATTGGGTGACGTCGTCAGGAAGCCGTAGACAAGGTGGGGCCGGGGATCGGCTTCGACTTGGTGCCGCGGTCGCCTCTGAACTCGGTCCAGATGCCGCCGAAGCAGAACAGCGGCCGGCTCTCCTCGAGCGCGAACCAAACCACATCTTTCTTCTTCGTCTCGGGATTTGGCGGTACTGTCCAGAATCTTTCGCACTTTTGATCAGGCGACGGCTCCGGTTTCAGAGAGTTGTGGCTGATAGAGCGGTCGCATGTTCATGTAGCATTTGGTCGACCACGCCGT
>NZ_JASAUS010000648.1:0-427 GCF_029953005.1 Bradyrhizobium sp. Mp27
CGCCCTCCCGACGCAACGACAAAACCGTAAAGCCCCGCGTTCAGCATAACCCGGCAGGAATCCACTTAAATCCAGCGGGGCGCTGTCCAAACAACCGGGGCCAGCTCTAAACACGGCGCCGAATTTCTTCGGCTCTCCCGCTTCCACACTGGCCAGTGGGCAGGAGAGTTGCTGGTTGCGACGCGCTATTCCAATTGGGAAGTTTACGGCAAAGTGCAGGAAGCCGTGGCAAACGACCCGGAGTTCGCGCAAGTGCAGGCTGACGGAATGAAGATTTCCCAACTACAGGGCCGCAACATCGCCGTTAGCATCGATCTCTAGCCCGTCTTATTCGTAAGAGTGCGCCTGAGGGCTGGCGAGCGTGGTGTAAAGCGCTGATACGGCGTAGGATTCGGTTGTGAAGCCAACCCCATCACCTCCAACCGCG
>NZ_JASAUS010000649.1:0-426 GCF_029953005.1 Bradyrhizobium sp. Mp27
GTCGTCAGGCGGCGAAAAGCCGAAGGCAATCCTGTGCGCCTCGTCAGACAAGATGTGCGGCCGCATCAATCGGGCCCAAAAGCCGCACTCTCACGAATAGGACGGGCTAAGGAAGTTCATCTCGCGGCGCACAGTGCCTGTCTGCACTTCCCTCAATCGCTTATCCCGAAATTGGCTGAACACCAATGGACTGCCTCGTGCGACCGATAGGTTTGTCCAATCTTGGCGAAGCAATGCTTCTATGCGTGCGGTCTCCGGAATCCGCCCACGCTTGAACGGAGTGACCGTCTCACCATACCGCCTGAGCAGGTCAGCAATGAGCTATGGCTGATTTTGGGTGACGCGGCCTGATCAGGCGGCGTGGCTTTCAGTGTTCGGAATGACTTCGATTCCGTCGATGAACTTTACACCGGCGATGACTTTCGG
>NZ_JASAUS010000650.1:0-424 GCF_029953005.1 Bradyrhizobium sp. Mp27
GTCGTCAGGCGGCGAAAAGCCGAAGGCAATCCTGTGCGCCTCGTCAGACAAGATGTGCGGCCGCATCAATCGGGCCCAAAAGCCGCACTCTCACGAATAGGACGGGCTAAACCCCTCATTTTCGATAGGCTCTGGCCGACCATTGAAGGGTTTCTCCTATATATATAGTAGTAATATATACTTGTAATATATTCGGTAGAAGATATGTCTGTAGGTGGTTACTACTATATATAGGGGCGAAACCCCTCTAACCGGCAGTTGATGTTTTGCCCGATGACGGATGTGTCCGTCATTTCGACGGATGGAGTTGATATTATCCGATGCGCAGGAAGGTCATGTCGCAGTGGGACGCCAAGGCGGCGTTCCTCAACGTACCGGACGATGGATGGTCCTTCGTTGGCTTCGCCAACGCCTTGCCGTGCCA
>NZ_JASAUS010000651.1:0-424 GCF_029953005.1 Bradyrhizobium sp. Mp27
TCGGCGAGCCGATGACTTCATGATGCCTCCTTCTTCGAACGCTTGGTGCGTCGTACCCGGTTGCGAAGCTGACTCATTTGTTCGTCTGAGAGCTCGATCTGCCAAGGCTGGCCTTTGGTTAATTGGCGACCTGTCAGCATTCCGCGCGCGAACACCGTTTGCGGAGTTACACAGAGCTCGGCAGCTGCCCCCTGAATTGAGAAGCTCCCATCGGGCCAGCGCATCGGATTCTTGTCCACGCCGTTGATTTTGACGGTAGGAATGCTCCAGCGGGTCCGCAACAGCCAGACATTCTCGCCCTTGAAGGCGCAGCCTCGGGCCGCGACGAAGCCTTCCTGATTGAGTATTGCCGCGATCTCGCCATCCATCTTGTGTTCAGCGTTCAACTCGACGATCCGTTGCCGCAACCGATCAATGTCGATGT
>NZ_JASAUS010000652.1:0-423 GCF_029953005.1 Bradyrhizobium sp. Mp27
CGCGCCGAAGAAGTCGACGGCCGACGAGAATGCAGGCGAAGGCGCCAGCATCGCCAACCAGTCGATCCGCGTCAACGTGGATACGCTGGAGCATCTGATGACCATGGTCTCCGAGCTGGTCCTGACCCGCAACCAGCTGCTGGAGATCTCCCGCCGCAACGAGGACACCGAGTTCAAGGTGCCGTTGCAGCGCCTGTCCAACGTCACCGCCGAGCTGCAGGAAGGGGTCATGAAGACGCGCATGCAGCCGATTGGCAATGCCTGGCAGAAGCTGCCCCGCATCGTCCGCGATCTGTCGAGCGAACTCGGCAAGCAGATCGAGCTGGAGATGCACGGCGCCGACACCGAGCTCGACCGCCAGGTGCTCGATTTGATCAAGGACCCGCTCACCCACATGGTGCGCAACTCCGCCGACCATGGCCT
>NZ_JASAUS010000653.1:0-422 GCF_029953005.1 Bradyrhizobium sp. Mp27
GCGGAGTTCAAGCCGGACATCGTGTTCCATGCCGCCGCGCTCAAGCACGTGCCGATCCTGGAGCGCGACTGGAGCGAGGGCGTCAAGACCAACATCTTCGGCTCGATCAACGTTGCCGATGCGGCGCACGGCGCCGGCGCCGAAGCCATGGTGATGATCTCGACCGACAAGGCGATCGAGCCGGTGTCGATGCTCGGCCTCACCAAGCGCTTCGCCGAGATGTACTGCCAGGCGCTCGACCACGATCTTGCCGCGGCTAGCGGCAGTGCCAGGCCGCCGATGCGGTTGATCTCGGTCCGGTTCGGCAACGTGCTGGCGTCGAACGGCTCGGTGGTGCCGAAGTTCAAGGCCCAGATCGAGGCCGGCGGCCCCGTGACGGTCACGCATCCCGACATGGTCCGCTACTTCATGACCATCCGCGA
>NZ_JASAUS010000654.1:0-419 GCF_029953005.1 Bradyrhizobium sp. Mp27
CCGAAAGTCATCGCCGGTGTAAAGTTCATCGACGGAATCGAAGTCATTCCGAACACTGAAAGCCACGCCGCCTGATCAGGCCGCGTCACCCAAAATCAGCCATAGCTCTGCTGACTGAGGCGATCTTGCTTGGATCTGAGGCAGACAGTGATAGCAAAGCGATCTGGTATGTGACTACTACAAAGGCGTAACACGTCTTCCATACAGGCCTCTTTCTCCTCTGCGGTCGGCGCTTGATCAAGCGCGTTGGCTGGCGCGAGCATGACCGTTGTCATTGCCAGGCCAAGAGCGATGGCGCCGTAGCGAAGTCGTAAGCGCTCCTTTCTACGCACCTATGCAGTTGAGCGCGGGGATGGGATGAGGTGTCCACCATGAACGAGGTGGACACCATCGATGATCACTCCAGAAGAACTTTTGAG
>NZ_JASAUS010000655.1:0-417 GCF_029953005.1 Bradyrhizobium sp. Mp27
GCACGCCTCAAGCACCTTGCGATCTTTCCTCGAAAGGTGGACTTCTCTTGCTTCGGGTATCATCCCGACCTTGAATCACGACTCACGTTCCAAGAAAAGTGGGTACTAGCTGCGAAACGCCTCCATGCGACGCGACCCGTTGCGGCCACGTCCCGGTCGCCGCGCCGGACGCTTCGCCGCCTTGGCCAGTCCTTCCTTGACGCCAAGGACTTCCGCGATAACGGTCTCGGCCTCGGTGAGCAGGAGCTTGCTCTGCTCCCCGCCGGTCAGACCCCGCCATTTGAGCCGCGTCTTGTAGGGCTTTGCCTGTGTTTCGGCATGGAATAAGGACCCCGTTTTCGGGGTGATCGGCATCCAATCGGGACCCCGGGATAAGGGTCCACAGTGGCTTCCATCGAGTCATGGAAGCCGAGGTTG
>NZ_JASAUS010000656.1:0-417 GCF_029953005.1 Bradyrhizobium sp. Mp27
TGAAGCTCTTGCCCGGGAAACAAACTCAAACTAACAGTCCCTTGTCCTGCCTCGCGGGTGGAGGAATTTGACTGACCACACCCGGAGGAATTTGAAGTGACCCGCGGGGCTCATGGTCAAGGATCGCCGAGCGACACCGGTGAGCGTTGAGATAGATCAAGCGGATGAACACCTGGCGCGCCGGTCTGGAAGTGAAGCCCGTCAATTGCCATTCACGGCGGGTTCATACCCACTGAGGCATGCTGCCGTTTATGGAGGTCGTCAGATGATCGTTATCGGGCTCGCCGCAGCGCTACTCATGGGTCCGACTGTCATTCGGCTTGCAATATTGACCCCCTAAGCCGGGGGATCGGCGTCCAAAATTGACCCCCTACAGGTTGGTCTGTTGCGCTGCCTGCTTCGTAACAAAGCAGGTGG
>NZ_JASAUS010000657.1:0-416 GCF_029953005.1 Bradyrhizobium sp. Mp27
CGGCTTTCCGACAGGTTTCGTCACAAGGCGCACGTCGGCGACACTTTGCGCACGCGGTTCAGCACAAGTACGCCAGGGTTCCCATAGATCTGATCAGAGAACCGTCTGACGCCACGTCCTGGCGTCTTATGTCGTCTGCGCAGAAAGGCGAGCACGCGGTCAAAGACGTGTCGATCAACGGCCTGATGAGCCGTAGCAAGCGAGCCATAGCTGAAGTAAGCGGACCAGCCGCGCAGAAGGCGGTTCAGTCGTGCTTGTACTTCGAGCCAAGCGCCCTTGTTGCCCGGCGTCAGCAGTTCGCTGACCTTCCTCTTGATCCGCAGCACGCTTTTCTTCGACGGAGCCGCGCCAAGATACCACCGCCCCCCATTGCGGAAGTGGCGGGGTCCGAGCGTGTACCCAAGGAAGTCAAAGCT
>NZ_JASAUS010000658.1:0-415 GCF_029953005.1 Bradyrhizobium sp. Mp27
CTGGTCGCGACCAATGTGAAGGCCAAGCGGCTCGACTTCACCACCGATCTGTCGAAGCCGGTCGCGGACGCCGATGCCGTCTTCATCGCGGTCGGCACGCCGTCGCGCCGCGGCGACGGTCATGCCGATCTGTCCTATGTCTACGCCGCCGCGCGCGAGATCGCGCAGTCGCTGTCGGGCTTCACCGTCGTCGTGACCAAGTCGACCGTCCCGGTCGGCACCGGCGACGAGGTCGAGCGCATCATCCGCGAGACCAACCCTGCGGCCGACGTCGTGGTCGCCTCCAACCCCGAATTCCTGCGCGAGGGCGCGGCGATCCGCGACTTCAAGTACCCCGATCGCGTCGTCGTCGGCACCTCCGACGAGCGCGGCCGCAAGGTGATGGGCGACGTCTATCGCCCGCTGTCGCTGAACC
>NZ_JASAUS010000659.1:0-410 GCF_029953005.1 Bradyrhizobium sp. Mp27
CCGATGCTCTCGTAGGTGAAGCCGGCGGCTTCCATCTCTTCGGGCGGGTAGATGTTGCGGAGATCGACCACGACGGGCTGGGCCATGGCCGCCTTCAGCCGGCCGAGATCGAGCGCGCGGAACTGCACCCATTCGGTGACGATGACGAGCGCATCGGCGCCTTGCGCGCAGGAATAGGCGTCCTCGCAATAGGTGATGTTCGGCAGCTCGCCCTTGGCCTGCTCCATGCAGACGGGATCGAAGGCCTTGACCGTCGCGCCCATGTCGATCAGGCCGGTGACGAGCGGGATCGACGGCGCATCGCGCATGTCGTCGGTGTCGGGCTTGAAGGTGAGGCCGAGCACGGCGATGGTCTTGCCGCGCAAGCTACCGCCGAGCGCCTGGCTGACCTTGCGCGCCATCGCGCGCTT
>NZ_JASAUS010000660.1:0-405 GCF_029953005.1 Bradyrhizobium sp. Mp27
GGCCCTTTTCCGCAAGGCCGACGCGTCGCTGGATAACTGGGCCGAGCAAGTCGCTTCCGAAAAGCCGGCGTGCCCCACACGACTGGCGATCCAAAGACGCGAGCTTACTCGCTCGGGAAGCGTCCGAGGGAGGGTGTTTCCTCCCTTCGGCCATCACCTTATCCGTTGACCGTCGGCTACTTTTCTGACTCAATCAGGCCGTTTATGGACCGGTCTTAACAACCTCGGGGGCGGCATGGATTCGATCCTTCGCGTTCTGATGCCCTTCTTCGGGCCGAAGAACTATTCTGAGATGCTCTAGTACCCACTTTTCTTGGAACGTGAGTCGTGATTCAAGGTCGGGATGATACCCGAAGCAAGAGAAGTCCACCTTTCGAGGAAAGATCGCAAGGTGCTTGAGGCGTG
>NZ_JASAUS010000661.1:0-402 GCF_029953005.1 Bradyrhizobium sp. Mp27
TCAACGCATACAACGACAGAGCCGAGCCCTTCGTCTGGACCAAGAAAAAGGTCCGTCAACGCCGTTTCAAAGGCCGCCGTATCACTCAGCTCTGATTCCGGGTACTAGCGAGCGATGGCGAGCGAGGTGATCAAGCAAGTTGGCGCATTCTGCGCGATCGAGAGGGAGATCCGGGGCCGTCAAGCGGCAGGCCATCGGCATATTTGGCTACGCTGTAAAAGTATGCACTTGACCTGACACTGGCTCTTCGTCGTGGCGGGGTGTCCGACGAAGATTTGTGTCCGGCACCTACGCCCCGTGGGTCGGTCAAAATCCCCCGGGTATGGTCACTTGAAACTCCCCCACCTGATGATCGCCGTCAGCGCCGCTGAACAGCAGTAGCCGGTCAGGCAGGACGTTTAT
>NZ_JASAUS010000662.1:0-400 GCF_029953005.1 Bradyrhizobium sp. Mp27
GCCAGCCGCAAGCCAAGCGCAACGGCCGGCCTTGACCGCCCGTGCGCGCGACGCGACGCACGTCCTGCGGGCCGGGACGAAGGAACGGCCCCTGGCTCGAACACAGGAACTACGAGGTAGGAGGAGCATGCGATGACGTAACCCCATCAACAGGTTCCAGCCGAGGTCTGCGAGAGGATGAGACGAGATGGAGGTCCGGTCTTCCCGGCGCATGCGAACACTGGTGACCCAAATGGCCCAATCGAGGCCTGTCCGCTAATGAGAACGCACGCGCGCTGATATCCATGATGGCCCGGAGCGAATGCTCCAATCAAAGGCCGGATACATTGATGCAAGACCACTCACCACCTGATCGATGAACCTCTTGCTACGCACGGCCGGACCATACATTCGGGTCAAA
>NZ_JASAUS010000663.1:0-399 GCF_029953005.1 Bradyrhizobium sp. Mp27
GCCGGCTCACCCATCGCCGAAGCCGTTCTCGCGCGCATCGCCGCACTCTATGCGATCGAGAAGGAGATCCGTGGCGCCGACGCCCCGGCTCGGCAAACGACCCGTAACGAGCGATCACGGCCGCTCGTCGCTGAACTCGAGAGGTTTCTGCGCGAGCAAGCCGCTCGCCTGTCGCCGGGCAGCGAGATGGGCAAGGCGATCGCCTATCTCCTGAACCATTGGGATGGCCTCACCTTGTTTCTCGACGATGGTTGCGTTGAGATGGACACCAATCCCGTCGAAAATCAAATCAGGCCGCTGACTCTGACGCGTAAAAATAGTTTATTTGCTGGTCACGACGAAGGTGGTCGTTCATGGGCGCGCATAGCTTCGCTCATCGCCACCTGCAAAATCAACAGC
>NZ_JASAUS010000664.1:0-399 GCF_029953005.1 Bradyrhizobium sp. Mp27
CTCGGTCATGGCGTATCGCTCTCCTCGAGAGGTTCTGGCAGGCTCGTCACCCGCCTCGATACGCCGCCTTCCTCACACCGTCATCACCCAGATTCCGCCATAGCTCTCGATCGGCACCCGTGTGTCGGATTGATCCTTCGCTTCAGCGCCGTCGTCCCCTTGAACTTCTTGCGGGTCCAGAACTTGATTGCCGACAGTCCTAGCGGAAGCCCCTCGGTCGTCACGGCGAGACTCGAATGCATCAGGATGCCGCACTGCGTGCGTCCTGCCGTCTTGCCCGTAAAGCCGATCAGATCCGGCTTCTCGCGCTTGAGGCTGAATTCCGTCGTGTCATGGAGGACGAGGATCGGTCCCTCCCTCGCCGCTACGCGCTCGCGCGTCGCCTCGAAATGACCGCCA
>NZ_JASAUS010000665.1:0-398 GCF_029953005.1 Bradyrhizobium sp. Mp27
TTGTCGCGCCAGGCGCCCTTGCCGTCCATGCTGATGGCGATCTTCGCGTCCAGCAGCACATCGGTGAACTCGAGGCTGGTGAACTGGCTGCCCTGGTCCGTGTTGAAAATCTCGGCCTGCCGTGCTTCGCCAACGCCTCCTGGACCGCTTCGACGCAGAAGGCCGCCTCCATTGTGATCGAGACGCGATGGGCCGACGCCTCGGATACAAAGTACTTTCGTTCGTCGGTGAACCGCACGGCCAGCTCGCGTGGCGACAGGTCAGGTAACTCCAGCGCCAGGTCGATGATCTAGCCCGTCCTATTCGTGAGAGTGCGTTTTCTAGTCCGATTGATGTGGCCGCACATCTGCTCTGACGAGGCGCACAGGATTGCCTTCGGCTTTTCGCCGCCTGACCAC
>NZ_JASAUS010000666.1:0-397 GCF_029953005.1 Bradyrhizobium sp. Mp27
GCGCCCATTGCCTGTCGTTCAGCCAAAACAAACCAGCGCGCATTCTCTCGCCCCCGAATCAACACGTAGGCAAGAGAATCACGTGGCGCTATTTAGGTACAGACCCTAGTGTCTTCGATCGAGCGGGACATCAGCGCGAACAAGCCCGCTGCCGCTCTCGATCGCCTGCACACCTACTGCATGAAGAAGTTCGGTCATTTGCTCGACAGCCATGATGTCGGTTGGAGCACCGACGAGCCCCTGCACAGCTATGGCGGAATCTGGGTGATGACGGTGTGAGGAAGGAGGCGTATCGAGGCGGGTGACGAGCCTGCCAGAACCTCTCGAGGAGAGCGATACGCCATGACCGAGACTACCAATGTTCTTGCTTTCCGTCAGCCGTCCGCGGTTGATGATC
>NZ_JASAUS010000667.1:0-395 GCF_029953005.1 Bradyrhizobium sp. Mp27
TTCACCGGGATCGACAACTGGACCGAGCTCTACGACATCCACGCGCTGTCGCTGAAGTACCCGATCGAATGGGGGATTCTGTTCAGCCCGAAGCGCCAAGGCAGCGATCCGCGCTATCCCGACGGAGACGCGCTGTCCCGCTTCATGTGGAGCAACCTGCGGCTCTCCGCGCATCTCTGCGGCGCTTATAGCGACGCGATCATGGAGGGACGCGATCTCGAAAAGCCGCCGGTCGATTTCTTCTATTTCAGGCGCATCCAGGTCAACCATGCTGAGCCGAAGCCGGACCGCATAATTCACTTCCGCAACGGTTGGGGAAAGGCGCGCGGCATTGCGCAGACCCGCGCCAACCAATTCCCGGCCGACACCTCGGTCGACTGGCTCTTCGATCGCTC
>NZ_JASAUS010000668.1:0-393 GCF_029953005.1 Bradyrhizobium sp. Mp27
CAGTGATCGCGACCGGCACAAAGCCAGGTGGCACATCTCCGTCCCGGCGCTCCGCGAGCTTCACCCGCGTGGTCTGACGACGCCACAGAAACAACAGGCTTGGGCTGATGTCGTGTCCTCGTGCCACCGCGGACACGCTTGCACCCGGCGCGAAACTCTCCGCGACAATCGCCGCCTTCGCATCGGTCGACCAGCGCCGACGCCGGCCCGTCCCGGTGATGATTTCGACACGCCGCAGCGTGTCGGCGCCGTGTTCGAGGATAGGCGTATGCCTATCCTTATCGCTATTCTTACGACTATCCTTCGACATTGTGACCTCGCGACAAACCATTCCGCGAGATCTTCTAGCCGACCAGATCAGCCCTTAGCGCGTGGTCCCTGCATGACGCTCAC
>NZ_JASAUS010000669.1:0-389 GCF_029953005.1 Bradyrhizobium sp. Mp27
ACGTCATCGAGCGCACCGAGAGCCTCACCGGCTGCCCGATCGAACGGGCCTATGTCGACAAGGGATATCGCGGCCACGACACACAAAATCCCCGCCGCGTCTTCATCTCGGGCCAGAAGCGCGGCGTCTTCGGCGTCATCAAGCGCGAGCTACGCCGCCGTTCCGCCATCGAGCCCATCATCGGACACATGAAGAACGAAGGTCACCTTGGCCGCTGCTATCTCAAAGGCCGCGCCGGAGATGCCGCTAACGTTCTCCTCTCGGCCGTTGGCCACAACCTCCGCCGTGTCCTGGCTTGGCTCAGAGACCTTTTGTCCCTCTTCCTGCTCTCACTCTGGCCAACGCTCAACTGTCCAGTTCAGCCCAATTCGGCTTATTAACGATCGACT
>NZ_JASAUS010000670.1:0-388 GCF_029953005.1 Bradyrhizobium sp. Mp27
CTGACCGGAATGGCCAAGGCCTTCGAGGAGCAGCGCCGATCGCCCGATCTCGAAGCCCTGCCGTTCGAAGATCGCATCGGCCTGTTGGTCGACCGCGAAGCCGCCGAACGCGACACCAGGCGGCTCACCACGCGCCTCAAGATCGCCGCACTGCGCCAGACTGCTTGCGTCGAGGACGTCGATCTGCGCACCCCGCGGGGCATCGACCGCGCCGTTTTCGCCAAACTCGTCGAAGGTCGCTGGATCGATCGCCACGAGAATTTGCTCGTCACCGGGGCAACCGGCCTGGGCAAAAGTTGGTTAGCCTGCGCGCTCGGCCACAAGGCCTGCCGCGACAACCGATCAGTCCTCTATCATCGCGTTCCAAGGCTGTTCGAGGCGCTCGCGC
>NZ_JASAUS010000671.1:0-388 GCF_029953005.1 Bradyrhizobium sp. Mp27
GGCCAGTTGTTGTAATTGGTTCTCATCACAACGAGCTACTATTTGGACGAGCTGACAGAAAGCTGACAAAGCCGACGCATGAGCCGGTCCTTTACGAATAAGACGGGCTAGCGTAATGATACTCATCGTAGGATGGAACATGCGACATATTGTTAACTCGATCGTCCATGACGACCACACTCCTATGCCGGTTGCATTGTGTTTCAGGTCGTTAGACCTGACTCCGCAGATAAGCAGCTTAGCTGTCCGTAAGCTGACGCCGAGAAATTAACGGAAAACTAGGGTCTGTACCTAAATAGCGCCACGTGATTCTCTTGCCTACGTGTTGATTCGGGGGCGAGAGAATGCGCGCTGGTTTGTTTTGGCTGAACGACAGGCAATGGGCGCG
>NZ_JASAUS010000672.1:0-387 GCF_029953005.1 Bradyrhizobium sp. Mp27
TCTCGGTCATGGCGTATCGCTCTCCTCGAGAGGTTCTGGCAGGCTCGTCACCCGCCTCGATACGCCGCCTTCCTCACACCGTCATCACCCAGATTCCGCCATAGCTCGGATAAAAGCCGATCGACCAACCCCATTGATCGGCATGCACAGGCACGCCGGCGCGTGCGCCGATGGTCCCGATGCGGACGTCGCCGGAATAGATGTGCCAACTCTCCTCGTGCGGATTGTCGGAGCGGCGGCGGGTGAGGGCGGTGTTATTGATCATGACGACAGGATAGGCGCTCATCGGATGCCGAGCCAGCCGCTGGTGCTTGCCGGTGGGACCCGGCCCGGACCCAATAGGTTGGTCAATAGGCTGCCCAGGAGCCGCCGTACCGATGCACAGCG
>NZ_JASAUS010000673.1:0-386 GCF_029953005.1 Bradyrhizobium sp. Mp27
TCAAGCCGGGTGCTCGTGAAGTCGTAACGCCTTATAGGCTCGAAGATGTCTTTGCGTGGTTGCAGGATTGTCCGGAGCAAATCGAGCGGACAGTGATCGTCGGCAACGCCAATTGCAATCTTTTAGAGCGCTGAGTTCTGCTTTGGGCGACAAAGGCGCGGGACGTCAGACGACGCCCTGCGCATTACCGAGTCCCCGAGGGTTTCGTCAGCTTTCCGAAGGCTTATCCGAACAACAAGCTGTTGCAATGAGAATCAATTACGATGACGCCCCCTCCGACGGGCAGAGTCCGGCCAGCAGCGCAATGCGCTGGCCGGCGCTGCTACGACTGCTTACGGCCGCTTTAGCTGCTCAAGGACCAGCCTCTTTCGCTGCTGACGAGAAAG
>NZ_JASAUS010000674.1:0-385 GCF_029953005.1 Bradyrhizobium sp. Mp27
GGCAGCGCCACCAAGACCTGCGCCGACGCCCGCTCCCGTGGCTGCGCCTTCCGCCCGATCGTCCACCCCATCGCGATCGCGATCGACCTTCTTGTCGGTGCTGTACCAGTTGTCGGAATTGTTCGCGACGATGCTCAGATCCGAATGCGGCACGCCCGCGGCCTCCAGGCTCGTCACCGCGCGCTGCGCATCGGAGTAGTTATCGTAAAGACGTGAAATCGTAACGGTCATGCTGAATCCCTCCTAATTTTCGCTGGTGGTCGCCAGGTTACTTGGCCGCGTTCACGTTGCCCTGGAAATCCAGACTGACATTGGTCGAGGCACCGCCTTTGCTGGCCTTTCCGCGCCAAACGCCGTTGTCGTCCTTCTTCAGGGATGTGACGTT
>NZ_JASAUS010000675.1:0-384 GCF_029953005.1 Bradyrhizobium sp. Mp27
GGGCGGTTCAGGTAGCCCCGTGCCACCCCCGCCCCGCCAATGTAAAGCTCGCCGACCGCACCGAACGGCACGGGCGCGCCATGGCCATCCAGCAGGTACACCCGCGTGTTGACGATTGGACGCCCGACGTGAGGCATCTGGGGCCAACATGACGGATCAGCTGCAAGGTGGTGCTCGGAAATGACGCTGATTTCCGTGGACCCATATTGATTGATCAATCTCGCGTTCGGATGTGCTTCGAAGAACGTCCTAAGCAGTGGAGTGGCCTGCAATCGCGAGCTATGGCGGAATCTGGGTGATGACGGTGTGAGGAAGGCGGCGTATCGAGGCGGGTGACGAGCCTGCCAGAACCTCTCGAGGAGAGCGATACGCCATGACCGAGAC
>NZ_JASAUS010000676.1:0-384 GCF_029953005.1 Bradyrhizobium sp. Mp27
CTCTCCGGCACAACGCGAGGTCCGGCTGCGAACCATCATCGACTGCGATCTCCTCGTGCTGGACGATCTATTCCTCGCACGCGCCATCCCCGACGACGCCGGCACTTTGCTGCAGACCCTGATCCATCAGCGTTACAAACTGCGCCGCAGCGTCATCGTCACCTCCAATCGCGTCGTGCAGGATTGGGGGGCATACCTTGGGGACAACACTATGAGCACGACGATCCTCGATCGCCTTATGCATCATTGCCATCTGCTTGAGTTCGACGGACGCAGCTATCGGCTCAAAGAAGCCGCTGAAGCTCTTGCCCGGGAAACAAACTCAAACTAACAGTCCCTTGTCCTGCCTCGCGGGTGGAGGAATTTGACTGACCACACCCGGAG
>NZ_JASAUS010000677.1:0-383 GCF_029953005.1 Bradyrhizobium sp. Mp27
CGATCGTGGTGTTCTCCTTGTCGATCATCACCTTCTTGGCGCGACCGAGCATGTTGAGCGTGACGTTCTCGAGCTTGATGCCGAGATCTTCCGAGATCGCCTGGCCGCCGGTCAGGATCGCGATGTCCTGCAGCATGGCCTTGCGGCGATCGCCGAAGCCCGGAGCCTTGACGGCCGCGACCTTCAGACCACCGCGCAGACGGTTCACGACCAGGGTCGCAAGCGCTTCGCCTTCGACGTCCTCGGCGACGATGACCAGCGGCTTGCCGGTCTGCACCACGGCCTCGAGCAGCGGCAGCAGCTCGTTCAGCGAGGAGAGCTTCTTCTCGTTGATGAGGATGTAGGCGTCGTCCATCTCAACGCGCATCTTGTCGGCGTTGGTG
>NZ_JASAUS010000678.1:0-383 GCF_029953005.1 Bradyrhizobium sp. Mp27
AGAGCTGGCCCCGCAAATTCGGACAGTAGCTTGAGTGGATTTTCTGCCTGACAGCGGCGAGGATTCTTGCTGCGAATCAGGAGCGAAGATGACGAAGAAGAGCCGCCGGACGCATTCTCCGGCATTCAAGGCGAAGGTTGCTTTGGCTGCGGTCAAAGGCGACAAGACACTGGCGGAGCTGGCGCAGCTGTTTGATGTTCATCCGAACCAGATCACGATCTGGAAAAACCAGCTCCTGGAAGGCGCCGCCGGCGTGTTTGGGCATGACAAGACATCGGCCGAGACGCCGGTCGATTTGAAGGCGTTACATGCCAAGATCGGCGAGCTGGCGTTGGAAAACGATTTTTTGTCCGGCGCGCTCACCAAGGCGGGCCTGCTGAGCG
>NZ_JASAUS010000679.1:0-379 GCF_029953005.1 Bradyrhizobium sp. Mp27
ACAAACGTCTAACTGGCGATCTTCCTGACCACTGCTCAACGGCGTCAGTCTGAGAACAATCAGCCCTCCGCTCGTTGTGCTCTCTGCGGCGACTACACAGGCGTTCATGCCTTGATTTTCGCGAGACTTTCTTGAAGCGAACCTTCGGCCATTGATAAGCCGTATCGCTGGAGCAAGTTGAATGCTCTAGCACTAACAGTATTACTAGCAGTTCGTGGTGGACGCTTTGCGAGAGGAAGAGTATGAGGTCATCCATGTGGCTGACGGCGAAGGAGCTATGGCTGATTTTGGGTGACGCGGCCTGATCAGGCGGCGTGGCTTTCAGTGTTCGGAATGACTTCGATTCCGTCGATGAACTTTACACCGGCGATGACTTTCG
>NZ_JASAUS010000680.1:0-379 GCF_029953005.1 Bradyrhizobium sp. Mp27
TTTGGCGCTGGCCAGCATTTGTTCTGCCGCAATCGATAAGATATCGGGCACGTGGTGCTTTCGTGGTTTGCCACGGACTTTGGTGATCGGCCAAATGAGCTTCACATCGACCGGATACACTTTCAGGTGCCGAGGGATACCGACCGCCCAGGCCAGCCCGCGCTCTGTTAGCCCTTGTCGAAACGGTGCGCTGATGCCGTATCCTGCATCCGCCAGCACACATCCAAAGCGCATGTTGGCCGCCATCGCGCGGTCAATCTCGGCCAAAGGCTGCGGTCAAAGGCGACAAGACACTGGCGGAGCTGGCGCAACTGTTTGATGTTCATCCGAACCAGATCACGATCTGGAAAAACCAGCTCCTGGAAGGCGCCGCCGGCGT
>NZ_JASAUS010000681.1:0-378 GCF_029953005.1 Bradyrhizobium sp. Mp27
CGAAGGCTCTCGGCCAACAACCGCTCCAGCTTGTCGCCGAGCCGCTTGCGCCAGTGGCTCAGGTCTGAGCGCTCATGCGGGAAAACGTGCTGGAAAAACTCTTCGCCGGTGAAGAACTGGAAGTACGGATCGTGGACCCAGCGCTCGCACACCCCCTCGTAGATGTGCTTGAGCAGCAGCAATCCGATCATGAAGCGGGTCGCGATACCCGGCCTGCCGTTGTCGCTGTAGAGCGGCGCGATCTCGCCGTCGATCCAGTCCCAATCGACCCTGCCGGCGAGCAGAACCAGCTCGTGTCGCATGTTGATGATCTGGTCCAGCCGGGACCGGAACAGATCGTTCGAGCCTGTCGTCCTGTGCTTCTTTGGTCGCATCGGT
>NZ_JASAUS010000682.1:0-374 GCF_029953005.1 Bradyrhizobium sp. Mp27
CGACAAATGCATCGCCTACGCCAAGGCTCATCGCCATCCGGAGCTGACCGATCAGACGATCTGGGACGTGTTCGAAGCCGAACGCCCCAAACTCGTTCCCTATGCCGGCCGCTTCGACGGCTTCCATGCGGTGACGGCATCGGTCTCGAAGACCTGCCTGGTGCGCTTCGACAACAACAAGTACTCGGTCGCAGCCAGCGCAGTCGGACGACCGGTCGAGGTTCAAGCCTATGCCGATCGCATCGTGATCCGTCAGGATGGACGTATCGTTGCCGAGCACCCGCGATCATTCGGTCGCGGCGAGACGGTCTACGACCCTTGGCACTATGTGCCCGTGCTGGTGCGCAAGCCCGGTGCCTTGCGTAATGGCGCTC
>NZ_JASAUS010000683.1:0-371 GCF_029953005.1 Bradyrhizobium sp. Mp27
GCCAGCCGCAGCGGCACGCCGCCTTTGCGCTTGGGCCGTGCGAGCCGATGATAGCCCTGGTATCCGTCGACCTGAAGGATGCCGTCGAAGCCCTCGAGGATGCGCTCAGCATGGTCACCACCGCGTCCTGGCGCGTAGTGGTAGACCACGATTGGTGGATCAGCGCCGCCGTGGCCGCGATCGTCGCGCAGGACAGCCCACAGATAGCCGGTCTTCGTTCGGCCCCGGCCCGGATCGAGCACAGGCGCCCTGGTCTCGTCTATGAACAAGCGGCCCGATTGCTTCATCACGACGCTCATGCGCTCGACCAGCGGCGCGAGGTGGAAGGCGACCGTTCCCATCCAGTCTGCCAGAACGGCGCGATCGATGAA
>NZ_JASAUS010000684.1:0-369 GCF_029953005.1 Bradyrhizobium sp. Mp27
ATTCTGGCGCTCGTCAAAAGCTACGGCGCCGAACGCCTCGACGCAGCCTGCCGGAGGGGCATCCTCATCAAGGCGCGCTCCGTCGCCTCGATTAGATCGATCCTCCAGAACGGCCTCGATCGCACGTTCTTCGACGAATCTTTCGAGCACCAGCCCCTGCGCCACGGCAACATCCGCGGACGCGACTACTTCCACTGAAGCAAGGAGAGACCCGGCATGCTTAACCACCCAACCCACGAACGGCTGATCGAGCTTGGCCTGACCGGAATGGCCAAGGCCTTCGAGGAGCAGCGCCGATCGCCCGATCTCGAAGCCCTGCCGTTCGAAGATCGCATCGGCCTGTTGGTCGACCGCGAAGCCGCCGAACGC
>NZ_JASAUS010000685.1:0-368 GCF_029953005.1 Bradyrhizobium sp. Mp27
CCGGCGGCCAGGCGATCTCGGAAGATCTCGGCATCAAGCTCGAGAACGTCACGCTCAACATGCTCGGTCGCGCCAAGAAGGTGATGATCGACAAGGAGAACACCACGATCGTCAACGGCGCCGGCAAGAAGGCCGACATCGAGGCGCGCGTGGCCCAGATCAAGGCGCAGATCGAGGAGACCACCTCGGACTACGACCGTGAGAAGCTCCAGGAGCGTCTCGCCAAGCTCGCTGGCGGCGTCGCGGTGATCCGCGTCGGCGGCGCGACCGAGGTCGAGGTGAAGGAGCGCAAGGATCGCGTTGATGACGCGATGCATGCGACCCGCGCGGCGGTCGAGGAAGGCATCGTCCCGGGCGGCGGCGTCGCC
>NZ_JASAUS010000686.1:0-368 GCF_029953005.1 Bradyrhizobium sp. Mp27
AAGAACTCGTTTTGCGCCTCCAGCGTCTCGAAGCGCCGTCCGGCCAGCGCAGTGCCCTGGGTATGTTGAATCGCATTCTCGACGCATCCTTTCCGATTTGGATCGGCCACGCGCGCGGGATCGGCGACCACGGCGTAATGAGCCAGCATCGCGCTGTAAATCGGGTTGAGCTGGGGCTCGTACAAATCCGGCTTGAGGACGCCTTCCTTCAGGTTGTCGAGCACGACATAGCTGGGGACCCCGCCAAAATACCGGAACGCCTCTTCGTGGAGCTGCGCCCAGACTTGTTGGCTGGACTTCCAGACTACCCGCCGGAAGCTGCGCCGCGAGTAGCGTAGCGTCATCACGAACAGGCGGGGACGACGGTA
>NZ_JASAUS010000687.1:0-368 GCF_029953005.1 Bradyrhizobium sp. Mp27
CTGATCTGCGGCCACTCGAAACGACCATCGCGGCCAAGGCGCTTGTAGACCAAAACGAGGCCCGTGCCGTCCCATAGCAAAATCTTCAGCCGGTCGGCGCGCTTCGAACGAAAAACCACGATCAGGCCCGAATGCGGATCGAGCCCAAGCGTGTTTTGCACAAGACCGGCCAGCGCGTCGTGCCCGCACCGGAAGTCAACAGGACGCACAGCAAGCACAATCCGCAGTCCCTGCGCCGGAATGATCATGCGCCGCGCTCGATCGCAGTCACGATCTCCGCGATCCGCACCGCCGACACGTCCGCATCCAGGCGGACCGAAACCTTGCCAATCGTAATCTCGACGGGCCCCTCGCTCTTGCCTGACGCC
>NZ_JASAUS010000688.1:0-367 GCF_029953005.1 Bradyrhizobium sp. Mp27
TTGAGGGAGAGGATCGAGCCCATGACGAAGGAGCTGCCGCTGCAGGTCGTTGCCAACAATACCAAGCCGGTCGATGTGCTGCCGCCGCGCGCGATGTCGCGCGAGGAGCGGCGCATCATCTTCGAGAAGCTGAACGAGGTCTATGTCAACGACAAGGTCGGCTACTCCGCAAGCTGGACCGACGTGCGGGTGGCGGCCGATCTCGGCGTGCCGTTGCAGTGGGTCAAGGTGATCCGCGACGAAAACTTCGGCGACGAGGTCGGCAACGAGGACATCCGCAAGCAGCTCGCCGAAGCCAAGGAGGCGCTCGCCCTGGTCCGCGAGCTGGAGCCCAGCATCAAGAAGCTGCTCGCGCTCGCCGACCGCA
>NZ_JASAUS010000689.1:0-360 GCF_029953005.1 Bradyrhizobium sp. Mp27
TCTACAACAAACCCACGCGGCACCAGACTGGAGCGGTGGAGTGCTTGCTGCATGGCGTTGATTCTCCTCCAATCAAAGCGCCACGCATCCCCCAAACTGCATCAAAAGTGATGGTGTGGAACGGCCCTTCGAACCGGCATCAAAAGTGCCTAACGTGGTCGCGTTAATAGGCGCCACAAAGAAAGGACCGTTCCATGGAGAAGATTATCACGGTGGGGTTGGATTTGGCCAAGTCGATCTTTAGAGCTTGCCCCGCAAATTCGGACAGTAGCTTGAGTGGATTTTCTGCCTGACAGCGGCGAGGATTCTTGCTGCGAATCAGGAGCGAAGATGACGAAGAAGAGCCGCCGGACGCATTCT
>NZ_JASAUS010000690.1:0-354 GCF_029953005.1 Bradyrhizobium sp. Mp27
GTTTGAAGGGCTGAACTGGAAGCGAGTGGGCGAACGGATTGTCGCGACGCCAGCTGCGGCGAACTGACTCAGACCCGACAACCTGTTTCGCGCGGGGCTTTGGGATGATAGCTTGCGGATGTGCCGCCGTCCCCCATTGATCCCGCCCGTCTTGCAGCGCTGCCCGCCGATGTGCGCGCGCTCTTCCGCGCGCAGGAAGCGATGATTGAAGCCGAGCGTCGTCGCGCAGACGATGAATGCTCGGCGCGCCTTCATGTCGAGAGTGAACTGGCTGCGTCCAAAGAGAGCGTCGAACGCCTCGAACTGCTCGTGAAGGAGTACGAGCGCGCACGTTTCGGTAAACGCTCGGAGAAG
>NZ_JASAUS010000691.1:0-353 GCF_029953005.1 Bradyrhizobium sp. Mp27
TCGAATGTGCCGCGATTTGTCGCCATGTACTTGTTGGCGGTGACACGCGACACCGTGGATTCATGCATCTGGATGGCGTCGGCAACGGCCTTCAGATTCAGCGGCCGCAGATGCGCCACGCCGTGGGTGAAGAAGCCGTCCTGCTGGCGCACGATTTCCGTCGCAACTTTCAGGATGGTGCGGGCGCGCTGATCGAGCGCGCGCACCAGCCAGGTCGCGTTCTGGAGCGCGTCGGTGAAATAGGACTTGTCGCCGTCCTTGCCGATCTTCTTCGACAGCTCGGAATAATAGGTCTGGTTGACCAGCACGCGCGGCAAGGTGTCGCTGTTGAGCTCGACATGCCAGCCGCCATC
>NZ_JASAUS010000692.1:0-353 GCF_029953005.1 Bradyrhizobium sp. Mp27
CGCGCCGCCAGCATTTCCTCGACCATGCGCAAGCTTAAGGGAAACCGGAAATACAACCAAACGGCATAGCTGATCACTTCCGGTGGGAAGCGATGGCGGCGATAAAGAGGGTCCTTGGCAGTCCGCATGCCGCTCGTCTACCCCCTCCGCCGCTCCAATTCGTTAACTTGACGGTACCCCTGCCGGTTCTGCGTGGCTATACCGAGACCCGCCATAAGGCAAAGTCCTGGGATCGCGAACGCCGCACCGTCGCCCGTATTGAGGCGACGATGCTCGGCCTCGACATCCGTTTCGTCGTCACCAGCCTCGATGTCGGCTCGGCCGAGTGGATCTACGACAGCCTGTATTGCGCG
>NZ_JASAUS010000693.1:0-351 GCF_029953005.1 Bradyrhizobium sp. Mp27
GCCGGCGCACGACGAGCCGGTGAGCGAGCCCGTCAGCGATAGTGCTCCCCATCCCGAAGCACCTGCAGGCTCGGGCCGGTGGGTTCGCCGCCTGCTCAAGGTCGGCATTGGCCTTGCGATCGTGGCCGTCTTCGGATGGTTGCCGCTGAAGGCCGTGCTGCAGACTTCGAGCGTCGAGGCCGTGGTCAATGCCAGGATCGTGACGTTGCGCTCGCCGATCGACGGCACCGTGAGCGCGAGGCCGCCGCAAGGCTCGACGCAACTCAGCGTGGTCCATGAGGGCGACGCGATCCTTCATGTCGTCAACGCGCGTGGCGATCGCGTGCGGCTCGACGATCTTCGGCGGCAGAT
>NZ_JASAUS010000694.1:0-350 GCF_029953005.1 Bradyrhizobium sp. Mp27
GGGCGCCTGAGAGGCTGGCGAGCGTGGTGTAAAGCGCTGATGCGGCGTAGGATTCGGTTGTGAAGCCAACCCCATCACCTCAACCGCGAACGCCACGCCCGCCATGACCGACGATACGATTCCGCCCTTCTCGTTTCCAGGGTACTGTCCAGAATCTTTCGCACTTTTGATCAGGCGACGGCTCCGGTTTCAGAGAGTTGTGGCTGATAGAGCGGTCGCATGTTCATGTAGCATTTGGTCGCGTCCAGGTGATTGACGAGGACCTGGGCAAATCCGGTGCTGGCGGTGTGGATCGTCATGGTTTCCAGAAGCTCATTGCCGAGATCGGCCTTGGCAACGCCGGCCTTGTG
>NZ_JASAUS010000695.1:0-349 GCF_029953005.1 Bradyrhizobium sp. Mp27
CCCGCGCGAGCCGGCATCCGTCACGCTCGACATCGATGATACCTGCGACGTCGTCCACGGCCATCAGCAGCTCTCGCTGTTCAACGCTCATTATGACGAACGCTGCTTCCTACGACACGGAGAAGAGCCGGCCCGTGGCGGTCGTGCTGCGGCCCGGCAAGACGCCGGGCGGCGTCGAGGTGCGTGCCCTTCTGCGCCGCCTGGTACGGCATATCCGGACGCGGTGGCACAACACGCGAATTACGTTCCGTGGCGACGGGCACTATGCCCGGCCGGAGGCCATGGCGTGGTGCGAGACCAACGGCATCGACTACATCTTCGGTCTGTCCGGCACCAAGCCTCTCGCCAG
>NZ_JASAUS010000696.1:0-348 GCF_029953005.1 Bradyrhizobium sp. Mp27
TTTCAGGCTTGGCCATATAGAATTCAGCATTTCCATGCTGGGGAAATAGGTTTTGCAGCTGTTTGAGCTAAGATTTTCAAGTTATTCACAAAATGAAAACCCATAATGTGTGTCAGGCGAGAACTCCATTCAAATGCATGTAATAGCCAGAAACGCACTGTCTCGCCGAAATAAAGCGATTTTCACTAAGTCCATAAAGACAGCTGTAACTTTTGATAGAAGACTCGGACACACATATTTCAGGCTTGGCCATATAGAATTCAGCATTTCCATGCTGGGGAAATAGGTTTTGCAGCTGTTTGAGCTAAGATTTTCAAGTTATTCACAAAATGAAAACCCATAATGTGT
>NZ_JASAUS010000697.1:0-348 GCF_029953005.1 Bradyrhizobium sp. Mp27
CCCACTCGATCCGGACGGCACGCTGATCGCCGTTATCGAACTGAGCCTGTCGAGCTGGCTCGTCGCCGGCATTGTGCCTGGTGTCGAGCGCCAGCCATTGAAGAAGCTCGCGGTCGATGAGAGCGCATTGCTGAAATTGCTGCATCGATGGCGAGATGAAGCGGCGAAGGCTGGGCATCACATCAAACGCATCGCTGTCGCTTTCGAGGCCGGCCGTGACGGCTTCTGGCTGGCGCGCTGGCTCAGGGCACATGATATTGAGGTCCACGTCATTCACGCATCGAGCGTCGCGGTATCGCGCGAGCACCGGCGCGCCAAGACCGATCGGCTCGACACCAGCTTGCTCAA
>NZ_JASAUS010000698.1:0-346 GCF_029953005.1 Bradyrhizobium sp. Mp27
AGTTCACCAGCGTGGCCTTCACCGGCGCGTTGGTGGGCGCAGGGATCAAGATCTCCATGGATGGCCGCGGTCGTTGGATGGACAATGTCTTCATCGAGCGGCTGTGGCGGTTGCTCAAGCATGAGGACATCTACCTCAAGGGCTATGCCGACGGCCGCGAGGCCAAGGCAGGGATCGCGAGCTGGATCGCCTTCTACAACGATCGTCGCCTTCATCAGTCCCTCGGCTATCGCACGGCCGGTTGCCCCGGTGACGAGCAAATTCTCGTGGCGATCGATCCAGCGACCTTCGACGAGTTTGGCGAAAACGGCGCGGTCGATGCCCCGCGGGGTGCGCAGATCGACGT
>NZ_JASAUS010000699.1:0-344 GCF_029953005.1 Bradyrhizobium sp. Mp27
CGATCATTTCGAGCGCCATGGTGGCCGCGATCGGCACTGGAGACGTCTTCTCCAAAGGCCGTGACTTCGGCGCCTGGCTCGGACTGGTGCCCAAGCAGATCTCGACGGGAGACCGCACGATCCTCGGCAAAATCTCAAGGCGCGGCAATCGCTACCTGCGCGTTCTGTTCGTGCAGGCGGCATGGGTTGTGCTGGTCAGGATCAAGAACTGGGAACGTTACGGACTCAGATCTTGGATCGAAGCCGCCAAGAAGCGATTGCACCACAACGTGCTGGCGATCGCACTCGCCAACAAGCTTGCCCGCATCGCCTGGGCGGTGCTGGCTAAAGGACGCGCCTTCGAG
>NZ_JASAUS010000700.1:0-340 GCF_029953005.1 Bradyrhizobium sp. Mp27
TTGTCGCGCCAGGCGCCCTTGCCGTCCATGCTGATGGCGATCTTCGCGTCCAGCAGCACATCGGTGAACTCGAGGCTGGTGAACTGGCTGCCCTGATCCGTGTTGAAAATCGTAAGCGGAGCTTTTCTCCCATTTGATTGACTGGTTTCGCTTCGGCTTTCGCTCTGCGATCCTTGGCTTGTCAGAGAGCCAAGAGGAGACTGAAGGCGATGGAACAATCGGGGGAGGAAGCCGAAGCTGATGGCTTTGTAGGGAAGCTTACGCGCCGGACGCGTTCTGGAGGCCGGTTATGGTCTGCGGAGATCAAGGGGCGCGCTGTTTTCGAGAGCATGAAGCCCGA
>NZ_JASAUS010000701.1:0-339 GCF_029953005.1 Bradyrhizobium sp. Mp27
CCGGACACGGGCCGGGATTTGTGTTCCCAGCCGACGCTGTCGCGGCTGGAGAATGCTCCGCGCCTGCGCGACGTGATCCGGCTGACCTACACTTTGGTCGACGCATGGATGGATAGCTACCCGCGCGAGCCGGCATCCGTCACGCTCGACATCGATGATACCTGCGACGTCGTCCACGGCCATCAGCAGCTCTCGCTGTTCAACGCTCATTATGACGAACGCTGCTTCCTGCCGATCCACGTCTACGACACGGAGAAGAGCCGGCCCGTGGCCGTCGTGCTGCGGCCCGGCAAGACGCCGGGCGGCGTCGAGGTGCGTGCCCATCTGCGCCGCCTGGTA
>NZ_JASAUS010000702.1:0-336 GCF_029953005.1 Bradyrhizobium sp. Mp27
CCGGTTGAGTTGTCGGCCGAAGCGCTGCAAGGCTCCGAAAGCCTTGCTCACGATCCCGCGAAATCGTTGCTCACGATCGTCTGAAATCTCTGCTCACGATCCCCTGAAATCTCACGATCCCACGAAACGCGCACCCATCGGAAACATCCCCCCGGGCCGAAGCCGAGCAACGCTACTATGACATGCTGAAACAATCGGCCATGGCGGCATAACTTAAACCAAATTGCCTCCGGCAAACCCGGGGGGGCAGAATCCGAGATAGCTCATTCCGACTGTCAATCGGACTCTACGGATCGTCTCACCTCCTCGGCAACAGTGCTGCGAAGGCTTGGGCCC
>NZ_JASAUS010000703.1:0-334 GCF_029953005.1 Bradyrhizobium sp. Mp27
CTCGAATAGATCAACGTATCGCGCATGGAGAATCACGTAGCCCTTGGCACCGTCTAAGAGCACCTTGACCTGAGTGGCCGTCGCTCCCTGACCAAGAACGATGCCTTTCTTACCGCTAAGACGCGGTCCAGCCGAAGCACCAATGACGATCCGTCGACCAGCAAGAAGCTCGTCCTTGGCGGCCAATAGGTCTGCAGATTTCGGCAGGTTACGGTTTGCGCTCCGAGGCATGGCTTTTAAAATATCGCAGCATCGTTGAGTTAGAAAGCCCGTGTGTCGGGGGACCACGGCTTGCGCGACCGCTTTTCGATCGGTCAAGCTGGCGAACCGCTAG
>NZ_JASAUS010000704.1:0-333 GCF_029953005.1 Bradyrhizobium sp. Mp27
TCGGACACGCTGTCGTAGGCGCGGAGATAAACTTCTTCGTATTTGACCGTGCGCCAGAGCCGCTCGACAAACACGTTGTCGCGCCAGGCGCCCTTGCCGTCCATGCTGATGCTCGACGTAATGCGCAGGCAGTGACGGCCTACACCTAGTGCGGAAGTGGTCGGCTCTGCCATAAACCTTCGTATAGGTCCGTGCCCCCTTTAGCCCGTCTTATTCGTAAGAGTGAGCTATGGCGGAATCTGGGTGATGACGGTGTGAGGAAGGCGGCGTATCGAGGCGGGTGACGAGCCTGCCAGAACCTCTCGAGGAGAGCGATACGCCATGACCGAGACT
>NZ_JASAUS010000705.1:0-333 GCF_029953005.1 Bradyrhizobium sp. Mp27
CTTTTCCGAACCGCAAGCTTCACGTCATCCTCGACAACCTCAACACCCATAAAAAGAACGAGGACTGGCTCAAGGCCCACCCCAACGTGCAATTTCATTTCACGCCGACAAGTGCGTCATGGCTCAATCAGGTCGAAGTATGGTTTTCCATCTTGCAGGGGCAGTCGCTCAGCGGCACCTCCTTCACGAGCCTCAAGCAGCTTCAGGAACACATCGATGCCTACGTCAACGCATACAACGACAGAGCCGAGCCCTTCGTCTGGACCAAGAAAAAGGTCCGTCAACGCCGTTTCAAAGGCCGCCGTATCACTCAGCTCTGATTCCGGGTACTAG
>NZ_JASAUS010000706.1:0-332 GCF_029953005.1 Bradyrhizobium sp. Mp27
GAGCGAGCCTTTGCGACTTGGCGCGAGATCTCCATGACAAGCGCTATCGCCGATTCTCGACCTCTGAGAATCGCCTCCTTCGGCTCGGCGGTCGATTAAGTTGACGATGCCGGCAAGATGTTCAAGAGACAGGTGTCGGGCCGCAAGCTTAAGTGCGCAGCCAAGCGACGTCGAGCGAAGGCAGCGGAGGGCGCGTCGTCAACTTGACGGAGCGTTCAACTTCAAGCCGGGTGCTCGTGAAGTCGTAACGCCTTATAGGCTCGAAGATGTCTTTGCGTGGTTGCAGGATTGTCCGGAGCAAATCGAGCGGACAGTGATCGTCGGCAACGCCA
>NZ_JASAUS010000707.1:0-331 GCF_029953005.1 Bradyrhizobium sp. Mp27
GCCGGCGCACGACGAGCCGGTGAGCGAGCCCGTCAGCGATAGTGCTCCCCATCCCGAAGCACCTGCAGGCTCGGGCCGGTGGGTTCGCCGCCTGCTCAAGGTCGGCATTGGTCTTGCGATCGTGGCCGTCTTCGGATGGTTGCCGCTGAAGGCCGTGCTGCAGACCTCGAGCGTCGAGGCCGTGGTCAATGCCAGGATCGTGACGTTGCGCTCGCCGATCGACGGCACCGTGAGCGCGAAGCCGCCGCAAGGCTCGACGCAACTCAGCGTGGTCCATGAGGGCGACGCGATCCTTCATGTCGTCAACGCGCGTGGCGATCGCGTGCGGCTC
>NZ_JASAUS010000708.1:0-331 GCF_029953005.1 Bradyrhizobium sp. Mp27
GGTACACGCCATCGGCCCAGATGTAGACATAGCGACGCGCCGACAGATCGCGTCTCTGCCAGCGTTCGTACTCGACCTGCCAATCGGCCTTCAGGCCGGCGATCACCGAAGGCGACAGGTTCGGCGCATCCTTGCCGAGCAGCGCCGAGAGCGCCTCCTGGAAGTCGCCGGTCGAGATGCCGCGCAAATAGAGGACCGGGATCAAGGCATCCAGGCTCTTCGTCCGCCGCGCCCATAGCGGCAGGATTGCCGAACTGAAGCGGAGGCGGTCGCCTGGCCCGCTCGCTCCGCGGTCGCGGACCTTGGGACGAGCGACCTCCACCGGACCGAT
>NZ_JASAUS010000709.1:0-329 GCF_029953005.1 Bradyrhizobium sp. Mp27
GACGCGATGGGCCAGGACCCGTCGGCTGAACACATCGACGACCGCCGCGAGATAGACGAAGCCACGCCGCATCGGAATGTAGGTGATGTCCATTGCCCACGCATGGTCGGGCCGCTCGATCTTCAATCCGCGCAACAGGTACGGGTAGATCTTGTGACCCGGAGCCGGCTTGCTCGTGTTCGGGCGACGATAGACCGCCTCGATCCCCATGCGCTTCATCAGCGTCGCGATGTGGCGGCGACCGGCGTATACGCCCTCCCGCCGCAGCAACGATCGCAGCATACGCGCTCCCGCGAAGGGATAATCGAGATGCAGCTCATCGAGCCGAC
>NZ_JASAUS010000710.1:0-328 GCF_029953005.1 Bradyrhizobium sp. Mp27
TGTCCCAACAGTGTGCTGAAAGCTGGGCTGGCAACCACCCCCTCTGACCCCACCCCATTCACCGTCGAATCGAGTGCGCCGACCACGGGGAGACCGGCCACGGGAAGATACGCCATTTAGTTCACTCCTGATTGCATCGAAGAAAGCGGTAAAACTGCGAGCGTTATGGTGAGCGAATGAATGCCTCTCGCCACCAGCCCCGGCAGCCTCGATGAGCCCCCCTCTCTCATCACCTTCGCAGCGGCTCGGCGCGAGCATATCGCGCCCATCGAACTCGCAGGGACTCTACCTGCAGCACCTGTCGAAAAGCTGACGACAATGAACCACC
>NZ_JASAUS010000711.1:0-327 GCF_029953005.1 Bradyrhizobium sp. Mp27
AAGGCTCCGAAAGCCTTGCTCACGATCCCGCGAAATCGTTGCTCACGATCGTCTGAAATCTCTGCTCACGATCCCCTGAAATCCGCGCTCACGATCCCGCGAAACGCGCACTCGACCGTGCTTGACGACTTCTCGCGCTACATCTTGGCCTGGAGGCTTGGTCCCACCATGTGCGCTTCCGATGTCACAGCCGCCCTCGACCAGGCACTCGCCGCATCCGGTCTTGACCACATCGCCGTCGCGCACCGGCCAAGGCTTCTCAGCGACAATGGCTCGAGTTACGTGGCAGACGATCTGGCCAAGTGGCTCGACCAGAAGGGCATGCAG
>NZ_JASAUS010000712.1:0-325 GCF_029953005.1 Bradyrhizobium sp. Mp27
ATGCCATGAGTAGTCTGCGCTACAATGCACAGCGGGTAACAGGGCAACCGGAGCATCCCGGCCTTCCCTGCGCAATGGTTGGAACGGCTTATGTCGTGCTCTCCCCGGGGAGCGTTGCACTATTGCCCCCGTCGCCGTTGCGGATGGCTGATGCGCATGCCCGGTCGGGCTGCCACATCACCGCAAGACTTGGCGCACAGACCCCGGGCGCCAGGACGACACGATTTGGCCGTACGCTGATCACACCGGTCGTTTGCGCGCGGTCTTTGCTCACGGTCGCCCGCCCTGCAAAACCCTTCGCGCCGATGTGGCCCGCGTCCACCGC
>NZ_JASAUS010000713.1:0-324 GCF_029953005.1 Bradyrhizobium sp. Mp27
GAACTCGAGAGCTATATTGCGTACCCGCCGCTGCAGGACCCGGCGAGCTACAACCTCGACCAGGTGATGCAGCAGATCAAGCAGGCCAAGACTGCCGGTCGCAGCGATTAGTCGCGAACGTCAGAAGTGGCCGATCCGTTCGGATCGGCCACTTGTCCCCGAGCATCCAGAAGTCCCACAAAGGATGATCAGGTCGCATAGAGCATTTGGCCATATTTCACTTAGATCTTTTTACCCGGTCTGATTTGACCATGCGCGGGCCGCGGCGACTTCAATCACTGCGGCCTTCGTTATTTCCTAGCGCTTTAAGCGCCGACGATGCGT
>NZ_JASAUS010000714.1:0-323 GCF_029953005.1 Bradyrhizobium sp. Mp27
GAAGCTCTTGCCCGGGAAACAAACTCAAACTAACAGTCCCTTGTCCTGCCTCGCGGGTGGAGGAATTTGACTGACCACACCCGGAGGAATTTGAAGTGACCCGCGGGGGATCATCTGCGGTCCGATCCCGCATTCAAGCTGGCCTGCGGACGGCTGCCGGACACGGGCCGCGATCTGTGTTCCCAACCGACGCTGTCGCGGCTGGAGAATGCTCCGCGCCTGCGCGACGTGATCCGACTGACCTACATTTTGGTCGACGCATGGATGGATAGCTACCCGCGCGAGCCGGCATCCGTCACGCTCGACATCGATGATACCTGCGA
>NZ_JASAUS010000715.1:0-321 GCF_029953005.1 Bradyrhizobium sp. Mp27
TCGCAGGGCACGCTCCAAATCGAGCAGGGTGCTCGTCAGCGCTCGATGCGCGCACGCGTCCTCTCGTTCCAGGTTTTCCGCCACGTCGAGCGCCGCACGATAGTGTCGTATCGCTGCAACGACTCTGCTCTCGAGGTCGGGCTCATCGCTCATCTGCTTTTCTCTCCACGAATCTTTGAGCAATTTGTGTCGGTCTGAACGAGCAAAAATTGTAAGCGGAGCTTTTCTCCCATTTGATTGACTGGTTTCGCTTCGGCTTTCGCTCTGCGATCCTTGGCTTGTCAGAGAGCCGAGAGGAGACTGAAGGCGATGGAACAATCG
>NZ_JASAUS010000716.1:0-321 GCF_029953005.1 Bradyrhizobium sp. Mp27
GCCGGCGTCGCGTTTCGCGCCATGGTCGAGACCGGACGCGTGGTGCTGCAGATGCAGAACTCGAGCGGTCGCGAGTCCAGTGTTGACCTCATCGCGAGGCATTCGCCCTGCATGTCTCTGCTACGCCGAAGATGGCTGGCAGCGTCGCGGCATGATTTCAGGCCCGCCGGGCTGGGCCGTCTGTCACGACACCGCGCGCGAGCCACGTATGTTTCTAGCCCGTCTTATTCGTAAGAGTGCGCCTGAGGGGTAAAGCGCTGATGCGGCGTAGGATTCGGTTGCGAAGCCAACCCCATCACCTCCAACCGCGAACGCCACGCC
>NZ_JASAUS010000717.1:0-321 GCF_029953005.1 Bradyrhizobium sp. Mp27
AGGCGCTCATCGGATGCCGAGCCAGCCGCTGGTGCTTGCCGGTGGGACCCGGCCCGGACCCAATAGGTTGGTCAATAGGCTGCCCAGGAGCCGCCGTACCGATGCACAGCGGTTCCGATCGCTTTGAGCCCTCGCTATCGCTTGTCGTTCGTCATCCGCGAACGCGTGTTCATCAAAGGACATTGGAATAAGCGGAAAAATTATCGCTGCTAACCTGCATCACGTAAACGTTTTTCATGACCTCAAGCCCGGCATCACTGCCGGGCTTTTCTTTTGGTCGGACGCTATTTGAGGCAGAGCAAATCAAACGTGCAGCTAAAA
>NZ_JASAUS010000718.1:0-319 GCF_029953005.1 Bradyrhizobium sp. Mp27
CAGCGGCCATATTGTGCCGCGCGCAAAGGCCGGACATATGACCGCACCGTCCCAATGTGTGAAATCGACTGAAAAAAGCTCTTGCCTCGCGGGCCGTTCCACATATGGGGGCAAGGTCAATACCTTTCTGCAATGGTAAACGTCCTACTGCCGGGAAACGCCGGCCGATAATTACAACGTGGATAGTGAAATCACAGTACGCCGCCACTGGGTACTGTCCAGAATCTTTCGCACTTTTGATCAGGCGACGGCTCCGGTTTCAGAGAGTTGTGGCTGATAGAGCGGTCGCATGTTCATGTAGCATTTGGTCGACCACGCC
>NZ_JASAUS010000719.1:0-315 GCF_029953005.1 Bradyrhizobium sp. Mp27
GCTCCGATCGTGCGCCGAAGATCAGGCTCTTCAACGTGGCGATCTCTGCGCGCAGATCATCGTTCTCGCCTTCGAAAGCCAGCACCATCTCGGCAAGAGCCGCAGGGTCAGGGGGGAGATCTTCGGGGCGAAGCGCCATATCGCAGAGCTACACGAACGCACTCGCAATCGCCAGCAAAACAAGACGCTTCAGGCAACCTTCGTCGAGAGCTGGCCCCGCAAATTCGGACAGTAGCTTGAGTGGATTTTCTGCCTGACAGCGGCGAGGATTCTTGCTGCGAATCAGGAGCGAAGATGACGAAGAAGAGCCGCCGG
>NZ_JASAUS010000720.1:0-312 GCF_029953005.1 Bradyrhizobium sp. Mp27
AGGCTCCGAAAGCCTTGCTCACGATCCCGCGAAATCGTTGCTCACGATCGTCTGAAATCTCTGCTCACGATCCCCTGAAATCCGCGCTCACGATCCCGCGAAACGCGCACCCATCGGAAACATCCCCCCGGGCCGAAGCCGAGCAACGCTACTATGACATGCTGAAACAATCGGCCATGGCGGCATAACTTAAACCAAATGGCCTCCGGCAAACCCGGGGGGGCAGAATCCGAGATAGCTCATTCCGACTGTCAATCGGACTCTACGGATCGTCTCACCTCCTCGGCAACAGTGCTGCGAAGGCTTGGGCCC
>NZ_JASAUS010000721.1:0-312 GCF_029953005.1 Bradyrhizobium sp. Mp27
GCCCTCCCGACGCAACGACAAAACCGTAAAGCCCCGCGTTCAGCATAACCCGGCAGGAATCCACTTAAATCCAGCGGGGCGCTGTCCAAACAACCGGGGCCAGCTCTGTCTTGCCGGCGAGCAACACCTGCAACGCTCATTGGGGTCAGTGGTCGACCGACCCGTGCTTGGGCACTCTCGACTGACATAGAGACACCGCGTTGCCCCGTGGGTCGGTCAAAATCCCCCGGGTATGGTCACTTGAAACTCCCCCACCTGATGATCGCCGTCAGCGCCGCTGAACAGCAGTAGCCGGTCAGGCAGGACGTTTAT
>NZ_JASAUS010000722.1:0-311 GCF_029953005.1 Bradyrhizobium sp. Mp27
GTGCCCTCCGTCACTGTGGAATCGTTCGGTTCCACGGCGTTGCTTCAGGTCGGGAGCAACTATGAGCTCGGCAACGCCGGACCGATGCTCAAGTATAACGGATCCATGGTGACGGCCGGGCAGTTCGCACCCTGGGTCCCCATAGGGGCGGAGCACACCGCGAGTGGTTTTGACTTCGCCTGGAAGATGCCGGGGACGGATAATTATACGGTCTGGAGCACCGACGCGAACGGCAACTATACTGGAAACCTGACCGAGATCGTCTCCGGCGGCAGCAGCGCGCTTGAATCACTGGAGACGGTCTTTCACCA
>NZ_JASAUS010000723.1:0-309 GCF_029953005.1 Bradyrhizobium sp. Mp27
TCGATCGCAGTCACGATCTCCGCGATCCGCACCGCCGACACGTCCGCATCCAGGCGGACCGAAACCTTGCCAATCGTAATCTCGACGGGCCCCTCGCTCTTGCCTGACGCCGCTGGATCGCTCAGCTCGATCGACACGAAATCCGCCGCGTCGTCCGTGACCAATGCGAGCCGGCCAGCACGCGCCAATCTGCGCCACCTCGTCAACTGCTGGGCCTTCACACCATAACGCCGTGCGACATCACATACCCGGGCGTCGGGCTTCATGCTCTCGAAAACAGCGCGCCCCTTGATCTCCGCAGACCATAAC
>NZ_JASAUS010000724.1:0-303 GCF_029953005.1 Bradyrhizobium sp. Mp27
GGCGGCTCTTCTTCGTCATCTTCGCTCCTGATTCGCAGCAAGAATCCTCGCCGCTGTCAGGCAGAAAATCCACTCAAGCTACTGTCCGAATTTGCGGGGCCAGCTCTGAGACAAACTGAGGGATTTTGCGGAGGGATATGGCGCGACAATCCTGATTGCCGCTGCCATGCGCCGTTCCGCCGCGTAACCGAGTAAGATACCTGCTTAGATGATTCTGTAGATGCGAGGCTAGCGTGGACCGACACAATTATGACCCAACCAACGTAACAGCTTCGTCGCAGGTGCAGCACGACCTGTTGCAGG
>NZ_JASAUS010000725.1:0-303 GCF_029953005.1 Bradyrhizobium sp. Mp27
TTGCTCGGCCCAGTTATCCAGCGACGCGTCGGCCTTGCGGAAAAGGGCCGCGCGAACCGGATCATGCAGCATGATCTGCTTCAGCGCCCGGCCAGCTATCGAATCCTTGAATTGAAGTTGATGACCAAGGAAGTTCCTTCGATGGAGGCCGAATTCGTGGTTCAGAAGGCGCACGTCGTCGGAGTGAAGGTATCCTAGCCCGTCCTATTCGTGAGAGTGCGGCTTTTGGGCCCGATTGATGCGGCCGCACATCTTGTCTGACGAGGCGCACAGGATTGCCTTCGGCTTTTCGCCGCCTGACGA
>NZ_JASAUS010000726.1:0-302 GCF_029953005.1 Bradyrhizobium sp. Mp27
CGAAAGTCATCGCCGGTGTAAAGTTCATCGACGGAATCGAAGTCATTCCGAACACTGAAAGCCACGCCGCCTGATCAGGCCGCGTCACCCAAAATCAGCCATAGCTCCCAATTCGATGGCACCGACCCAATCATCGGCGAGAAGTTGTCCAGTAACATTCTGGGTGAGGCAATGCGCTCTGACGCATATTCGACCCCGTGGGTCGGTCAAAATCCCCCGGGTATGGTCACTTGAAACTCCCCCACCTGATGATCGCCGTCAGCGCCGCTGAACAGCAGTAGCCGGTCAGGCAGGACGTTTAT
>NZ_JASAUS010000727.1:0-300 GCF_029953005.1 Bradyrhizobium sp. Mp27
CGAGGCATGGCTTTTAAAATATCGCAGCATCGTTGAGTTAGAAAGCCCGTGTGTCGGGGGACCACGGCTTGCGCGACCGCTTTTCGATCGGTCAAGCTGGCGAACCGCTAGCGTGCTGGTGGTCGCAATGCGTACTGCAGAACAATTGGTAAAACCAAAACGTGTACTCCGCCCTGGTACACGTGATCGAACCGAGCTATGGCTGATTTTGGGTGACGCGGCCTGATCAGGCGGCGTGGCTTTCAGTGTTCGGAATGACTTCGATTCCGTCGATGAACTTTACACCGGCGATGACTTTCG
>NZ_JASAUS010000728.1:0-300 GCF_029953005.1 Bradyrhizobium sp. Mp27
CTTGACGACAGCGCCATCACGGTGTGTCGGAGCAATGCTGGATCGGAAGGCAAATCACTCATGCAAAGTGATTTTACAACAACTCCGCATGAGTGACGAGCTACTCTTGATACGGATCAACCAGCTCGCGCTGGCTGATCCACAACTCGCATCGGCACACGCTTCCAGTCTGAGCCATCGAGCAGCACCGAGAGTTGAGCATGAGATAGCGGCATGACGCCTTCCTTGATCGGCGGCCAGGTGAACTGCCCCTCGATTCTTTTGTAGTAAAGGACAAGGCCGCTTCCGTCCCAGGTCAGG
>NZ_JASAUS010000729.1:0-296 GCF_029953005.1 Bradyrhizobium sp. Mp27
ACGGCCACTCAGGTCAAGGTGCTCTTAGACGGTGCCAAGGGCTACGTGATTCTCCATGCGCGATACGTTGATCTATTCGAGGATCGATCCGCTACCGAGGGGGTCTAGAATTACCGAAATGAAGGCGCGGTACGTTGTTTGGTATGAGCGACCGGTGACCGGCCGGTTCACCGTACTGGATCTTTCACTAGTACCCGGAATCAGAGCTGAGTGATACGGCGGCCTTTGAAACGGCGTTGACGGACCTTTTTCTTGGTCCAGACGAAGGGCTCGGCTCTGTCGTTGTATGCGTTGAC
>NZ_JASAUS010000730.1:0-294 GCF_029953005.1 Bradyrhizobium sp. Mp27
TATCCGGAGGCTGTCGGCAGCCGGCTCGCGGACGTCAACACGCGTCTTGGCGCTGAGGTGATTCCGGGCGCTGGCGTGCCCGCCGAGCAGTTGAGCTTCGCCTACAGCGTGGGCGGCAGCGCCTCCTGGCGGCCGACCCGCGTCTACAGCGATGGCTTGAAGACCTATATCCAGTTTCCATCATCGCTCTCCGGACAGGATGCACCGGTCCTGTTCGTGGTGTCGGGCGGCCAGAACCGCATCGTCAACTACCGGCTGAAGGGCGACATGATGGTGGTCGATTATCAGATCGAC
>NZ_JASAUS010000731.1:0-294 GCF_029953005.1 Bradyrhizobium sp. Mp27
CGCTGACGGGCTCGCTCACCGGCTCGTCGTGCGCCGGCTGCAACCGATCCTGCAAATCGCGCTGCAATCCGCATGCGCCCGCGTCCTTATCCTTGGTGACGGAAACTTTGTGTTCAGGAGAGGGCTTCTGCTGCTGTGCCTGATTCATTGACCGGCCCTTGAATTGTCGGTGCGGGCGGGGTTCAGAAACCGTAATCCTGAACGGCCAATGTGCTTTTGGGGTGCCCCTTCGACATGGGAGCACCGTCCCACCGAACGGGGCCGTTATACGCTGGCCCATTGATGGCCACTGAT
>NZ_JASAUS010000732.1:0-288 GCF_029953005.1 Bradyrhizobium sp. Mp27
GCGACGCCGCCTCAAGGCTGGCGACCTGCAACATTGGCCCTTGCGAAGTGGTTACATCGGACGGCGGCACCGAGTCCGGCGCCGCGGCGCTGAATCCCGCCGCAACGATCGTATTAGCCGACAATCCTGTATCGAATTTCGTCTCGATGGCCGGGGCCGGAAACGCGGCGCTGGCATTTGCCAGAGCTATGGCTGATTTTGGGTGACGCGGCCTGATCAGGCGGCGTGGCTTTCAGTGTTCGGAATGACTTCGATTCCGTCGATGAACTTTACACCGGCGATGACTTT
>NZ_JASAUS010000733.1:0-286 GCF_029953005.1 Bradyrhizobium sp. Mp27
CACGCCTCAAGCACCTTGCGATCTTTCCTCGAAAGGTGGACTTCTCTTGCTTCGGGTATCATCCCGACCTTGAATCACGACTCACGTTCCAAGAAAAGTGGGTACTAGCGTGCTGGTGGTCGCAATGCGTACTCAATTGGTAAAACCAAAACGTGTACTCCGCCCTGGTACACGTGATCGAACCCGACACGGCCTAAGAAGCCGCTTATTTATGCGCGCTGCTTAACAAATCTGCTAGCTCCGAGGCGCCGAGCGGCGTTGACTTTCAGCGGGTCCTTGGCGTGAC
>NZ_JASAUS010000734.1:0-286 GCF_029953005.1 Bradyrhizobium sp. Mp27
GATCTGAATGCGCCGACGCCGTCCGAGTTGCGCGACGATGCTCACTTTGCGCCGGCGCATCCTGCCAGGGCTCGTTCAGACACCTACGCTGGTCTTGAGCCATTTGTTGATTTGAATGCGCCGACGCCGTCCGAGTTGCGCGACGATGCTCACTTTGCGCCGGCGCATCCTGCCGGGGCTCGTTCAGACACCTACGCTGGTCTTGAGCCATTTGTTGATCTGAATGCGCCGACGCCGTCCGAGTTGCGCGACGATGCTCACTTTGCGCCGGCGCATCCTGCCAGGG
>NZ_JASAUS010000735.1:0-286 GCF_029953005.1 Bradyrhizobium sp. Mp27
GTCGGCTCGATGAGCTGCATCTCGATTATCCCTTCGCGGGAGCGCGTATGCTGCGATCGTTGCTGCGGCGGGAGGGCGTATACGCCGGTCGCCGCCACATCGCGACGCTGAACTTCCGCCGCGCATGCGCGAAGCAGAACGCCAACTGCACCAGATGGCCGCCGTTCTTGATCAAGCCCTTGTAGGCGGCATAGCCGTCGACCTGCAGGATGCCGTGGTAGTCCCCGAACAGCTGCTTGGCGCGGATCGCCTTGCGATCCTCAGCAAACGTGTAGACTACCGCCGG
>NZ_JASAUS010000736.1:0-285 GCF_029953005.1 Bradyrhizobium sp. Mp27
GCGACGCCGCCTCAAGGCTGGCGACCTGCAACATTGGCCCTTGCGAAGTGGTTACATCGGACGGCGGCACCGAGTCCGGCGCCGCGGCGCTGAATCCCGCCGCAACGATCGCATTAGCCGACAATCCTGTATCGAATTTCGTCTCGATGGCCGGGGCCGGAAACGCGGCGCTGGCATTTGCCAGGACCGTCGTCACATTCAGCGGGATGCCGCTGAATCCATCAGCCACTCTTGCATTCGGCGTTGCGATGCTTGGGCGCGGTACCGCGATCTGACCAATCGCGG
>NZ_JASAUS010000737.1:0-282 GCF_029953005.1 Bradyrhizobium sp. Mp27
TCGCCACGCGATATGACAAGCTCGCCCGTAATTTTTTGGCCGCTGTTCATCTCGCCGCTCTCGTCGCATATTGGCTCAATTGAGTCTGGACCCTAGCACTACTTTGGCAGAATGTGTTTTGGCCGCTGTTTTTCAAGGATTTGCTTTCGGCAATATGGGCATTGCTGAGGCGGCGGCCGAAGGATGAGATCGACGATGGCATGGCGTACGGCGGGCATGGTTGGTTGAGGCGGAGGCCCGTTGATTCTTTTTTTTCCGCCCCGCGTATGCGAGGCGACGATG
>NZ_JASAUS010000738.1:0-281 GCF_029953005.1 Bradyrhizobium sp. Mp27
AAGGCGCGGCCATTGGGCAACTTCAGATAACCCTGCGCTCGCTCCAAAGCCTGGATCGAGGGCTTCTCGTCCACGCACAGCACAATGGCCTTCGCCGGCGGCGCGACATAGAGGCCGACAACATCGGCGGCTTTGGCCGTAAAGTTCGGGTCGTTGCTCTCGCACCAGGACTTGCGAGCCACCAGGTCAATCTTGTGGCTGCGCAGGAACCGCCAGACATATTGGACATCGACATCGCCCAGCGCCTCGGCCAGCAGGGGGCCGGTCCAGCGCGCAAACCC
>NZ_JASAUS010000739.1:0-281 GCF_029953005.1 Bradyrhizobium sp. Mp27
GGCTGGTGGCGGCTCGACCGTACTCCGCTGCAAACGTTGAGGCGTCCGACCCGGACATCATCATGAGGCGCTGCGCGACCTCGGAAAGGACCGTGACCCCAGTGAAGACATAACCAGCCCGGGCGATCCAATGCCTGGCCGGCAAAGTACGCATCAGCCGCGCTCGCGCCGTCCCCGTGGGTCGGTCAAAATCCCCCGGGTATGGTCACTTGAAACTCCCCCACCTGATGATCGCCGTCAGCGCCGCTGAACAGCAGTAGCCGGTCAGGCAGGACGTTTAT
>NZ_JASAUS010000740.1:0-280 GCF_029953005.1 Bradyrhizobium sp. Mp27
CGTCAGGCGGCGAAAAGCCGAAGGCAATCCTGTGCGCCTCGTCAGACAAGATGTGCGGCCGCATCAATCGGGCCCAAAAGCCGCACTCTCACGAATAGGACGGGCTAACTCCCGGAGCAAGGCAGATCTCCGGAAAGCAAATGTTTATGCTGGTTTGAAACCAAAGCTGGAGAGCTGGCCCCGGTTGTTTGGACAGCGCCCCGCTGGATTTAAGTGGATTCCTGCCGGGTTATGCTGAACGCGGGGCTTTACGATTTTGTCGTTGCGTCGGGAGGGCGTA
>NZ_JASAUS010000741.1:0-280 GCF_029953005.1 Bradyrhizobium sp. Mp27
TTGTGGGGGTGATCGGCTTTGAACAACGTATCCACGAACTCGTCGGCGGTCAGCCGGAGCTGGCCGAACTCATGGAACCGCTTCTCGTCGCCCGACGCGTTTTACGCGAACAGTTCACACAACTGCATCGCAAAGTGCTTCTACTTGCCCGGGAAAGCGAGGTCTGTCGTCGGTTGATGACGATCCCTGGTGTCGGCCCCGTCACGTCGCTGGCCTTTATCAGCACGATCGACGTTCCCGCCCGCTTCAAGAGTTCGAAAGCCGTCGGGCCGTCCCTTGG
>NZ_JASAUS010000742.1:0-278 GCF_029953005.1 Bradyrhizobium sp. Mp27
GGAGAGCCATACGGCTGATCCCGAAGAGAAGCACGGCCCCGCGAGCGGTACCGAACCCAAGGAGGCACCCAATCAAGCCCTTGACTAAATCCGGCCGAATAGAGAAGAGCCAAAATTGGACGCCGATGAGGGGTCAAATTTACAGACGATGACGTAATTGCGGTCGGCGTGCGCGTTTCGCGGGATCGTGAGCGCGGATTTCAGGGGATCGTGAGCAGAGATTTCAGACGATCGTGAGCAACGATTTCGCGGGATCGTGAGCAAGGCTTTCGGAGCCT
>NZ_JASAUS010000743.1:0-277 GCF_029953005.1 Bradyrhizobium sp. Mp27
CCAGCGTGCGAAGGCATAAGGCTGATCTGGCAGCGGGGTTAGCTTGGGTTTGTCGAGTTCGGCAAACAGTTCGGCGCGGCTTGAGCCGAAGCCACGCATTTGACGAGCATTTAACGCCGGATCGTCTTGCGATCGACACCCGTCAGCCGGTGAATCTCGCGCTGGCTGATCCGGCGCATCGACAATCTCTGGGTAGGCATTGGACTTCCTCGTTAACCACGAGGTCATCCCTAAGCCGGTTGAGTTGTCGGCCGAAGCGCTGCAAGGCTCCGAAAGC
>NZ_JASAUS010000744.1:0-276 GCF_029953005.1 Bradyrhizobium sp. Mp27
CTCCGTCTGATGCTTGTGGCTGTTCGAAAACAGACCACGTTTATCATCAACCTGAAGCGCAGCACCCTGCTAACGCGGGGCTCAGCAACAGGCCGAATACCCCATCTGACTTCTACCCCGGCAGGTTTGTCTCCTGCTGAACATGCCAGCCTTCGCTGGACACACACCCGGACGAGCGGATTACCCGCATCCGGTTCTTCACGCGTAAGCTTCGCTCACGGGACGGCATATTGGTGGACGATCTTGGCTGTCGGCAGCGGGTGTCGCGCGAGCATG
>NZ_JASAUS010000745.1:0-274 GCF_029953005.1 Bradyrhizobium sp. Mp27
TGCGAGGGCGAAGATGGGCTTACACGTCGAACATCGCCAGCACAAAGCTCTCAACAATCGGGCCGAGAATTCTCATCAGCCGACGCGGCGACGCGAGCGGATCATGACGCGATCGTCCCATCAGGCTCAACGCTTTCTGTCCGTTCACGATCAGGTCGCGAACCTTTTCCACATCCCCTATCCCGGTAGCCGCCACCGCCGACTTCCGTCGTGCTTCGCGCGAGCGAGCCTTTGCGACTTGGCGCGAGATCTCCATGACAAGCGCTATCGCCGA
>NZ_JASAUS010000746.1:0-273 GCF_029953005.1 Bradyrhizobium sp. Mp27
GCGGGCGTGGCGTTCGCGGTTGGAGGTGATGGGGTTGGCTTCGCAACCGAATCCTACGCCGCATCAGCGCTTTACCCCTCAGGCGCACTCTTACGAATAAGACGGGCTAGCACGAGCGCGCGCCGCACGTCAGGGATGTATTCCGACGTATTGGCCTGCCTGCCTAGCCCGTCCTATTCGTGAGAGTGCGGCTTTTGGGCCCGATTGATGCGGCCGCACATCTTGTCTGACGAGGCGCACAGGATTGCCTTCGGCTTTTCACCGCCTGACGAC
>NZ_JASAUS010000747.1:0-273 GCF_029953005.1 Bradyrhizobium sp. Mp27
CTTCCTCTTGATCCGCAGCACGCTTTTCTTCGACGGAGCCGCGCCAAGATACCACCGCCCCCCATTGCGGAAGTGGCGGGGTCCGAGCGTGTACCCAAGGAAGTCAAAGCTGTCCAATCGGGCATTCTTCACCGAGGTTTTAGTCTCGTTGAGTGTCAGCCCAAGAGAGCTGGCCCCGGTTGTTTGGACAGCGCCCCGCTGGATTTAAGTGGATTCCTGCCGGGTTATGCTGAACGCGGGGCTTTACGGTTTTGTCGTTGCGTCGGGAGGGCG
>NZ_JASAUS010000748.1:0-270 GCF_029953005.1 Bradyrhizobium sp. Mp27
ACGGAGAATTACGAGGTGCGGCCGAACGACCAGGGCAGGAGCTCGTCGATCCGGGACTGCGGGTGACCGGTTGCGATCGCTTTGAGCGTCGCTTTCATCCAGACGTAGGGCGCGTCAGAGTCAGCGGCCTGATTTGATTTTCGACGGGATTGGTGTCCGTCTCAACGCAACCATCGTCGAGAAACAAGGTGAGGCCATCCCAATGGTTCAGGAGATAGGCGATCGCCTTGCCCATCTCGCTGCCCGGCGACAGGCGAGCGGCTTGCTCGC
>NZ_JASAUS010000749.1:0-270 GCF_029953005.1 Bradyrhizobium sp. Mp27
GTCGTCAGGCGGCGAAAAGCCGAAGGCAATCCTGTGCGCCTCGTCAGACAAGATGTGCGGCCGCATCAATCGGGCCCAAAAGCCGCACTCTCACGAATAGGACGGGCTAGAATACATAGGCATCGCCGACTATGGACCTCTTGAGAATTGCCCGCCAGAGGAGAGAGCTGGCCCCGGTTGTTTGGACAGCGCCCCGCTGGATTTAAGTGGATTCCTGCCGGGTTATGCTGAACGCGGGGCTTTACGGTTTTGTCGTTGCGTCGGGAGGGC
>NZ_JASAUS010000750.1:0-267 GCF_029953005.1 Bradyrhizobium sp. Mp27
TGACCGCCTCGTGGCCAATGGAAAGCCGAAGCTCGTTGCCCTGATCGCCGTCGCCCGCAAGCTGCTGACCATCCTCAACGTCATGATCAGGACGAAAACACCATGGCAACCGCTTGACAGCGAACACAGTCGCTCACCCGTCTCGCCGCTACGCGGCGAGCCACCCTCTCCCACAAGGGGCCTGTTGCGTTATCGGCTCTTGAGGCTGAAGACGTCAGGAGCGAATGCCCTGGTCCCGGCAATGCCTGCGAAGATCTGTAGTGGTTG
>NZ_JASAUS010000751.1:0-265 GCF_029953005.1 Bradyrhizobium sp. Mp27
CTTCCGGCTGGCGGGCTCCGCCTTTGCCGGGAGGGCGTCGAACCCTCTGGGTCACGTTGAAAGGTTTCAGACTACATTCTTCCTCCTTTCCAGGACTTATCCTGACGCAAGTTGGTCCCACTCAAGGCGCAAGATCATCGCAGCGACTCCGAAGGCCGGCTCACCCATCGCCGAAGCCGTTCTCGCGCGCATCGCCGCACTCTATGCGATCGAGAAGGAGATCCGTGGCGCCGACGCCCCGGCTCGGCAAACGACCCGTAACGAG
>NZ_JASAUS010000752.1:0-261 GCF_029953005.1 Bradyrhizobium sp. Mp27
ATAAACGTCCTGCCTGACCGGCTACTGCTGTTCAGCGGCGCTGACGGCGATCATCAGGTGGGGGAGTTTCAAGTGACCATACCCGGGGGATTTTGACCGACCCACGGGGGCCGAGGCTTTTGAGGAGCCGGGCGTAACGTCCGTCTCCGCGCGCGAGCGCCTCGAACAGCCTTGGAACGCGATGATAGAGGACTGATCGGTTGTCGCGGCAGGCCTTGTGGCCGAGCGCGCAGGCTAACCAACTTTTGCCCAGGCCGGTTG
>NZ_JASAUS010000753.1:0-259 GCF_029953005.1 Bradyrhizobium sp. Mp27
GGACCGCATAATTCACTTCCGCAACGGTTGGGGAAAGGCGCGCGGCATTGCGCAGACCCGCGCCAACCAATTCCCGGCCGACACCTCGGTCGACTGGCTCTTCGATCGCTCGGCGGCCGCGGCGAGACCCCGACGGCCTGGCCGGCGCACCCCGGCGGCGACAGGCTCGTCGGCTATGCCGGCGGCATCTCGCCCGAGAACATCCACGGCGTCATGTCGGTGCTCGAGCAGACCACCGGTCGCTACTGGATCGACATGG
>NZ_JASAUS010000754.1:0-258 GCF_029953005.1 Bradyrhizobium sp. Mp27
GGTCCGTCTCGTGCTCCATACGGCCGCTTATTGGCTGATGCTGACCGTGCGCGACGCCATTCCCAAAGCCCGGGAATTGGCCGCTGCCGAGTTCGCGACGCTGCGTCTTCGGCTCTTGAAAATCGCCGCCCGTGTCGTCGAGACCACGAGCCGCATTCGCCTTGCGTTTGCCGCGGCATGTCCCGAAGCCGACCTGATCTGCGGCTTGCCCGGCGCGCTGCTGCCGCTCGGTCCTTGACCGGCGGGGCGTCCGCCCCC
>NZ_JASAUS010000755.1:0-256 GCF_029953005.1 Bradyrhizobium sp. Mp27
CCGTTGCGCGTGATCCACGCCGTGCTTTGCTTGCCGAGCTTGGCCGGGCCCCCGTTCTCGATCGTGGCGAGCGCCTTGCTGTAAGATTGCAAGCGCTCCGGGCTCGCGGGGGGGCGGGTAGGGGCGGTCGTTGTCCCGCCACGGGTCGGGCAAGGGCATTTTCCGCGTCGCGATTTTTGCCGCAAATGTGTATCCGCCCTGGGCGAGCCGTGCGGTTCTGGCGTGGCGGTTGTCGAATACGATGGACGTCTCGTTC
>NZ_JASAUS010000756.1:0-254 GCF_029953005.1 Bradyrhizobium sp. Mp27
CGGCACTGAAGTCAAGATCGACGGCGTCGACCTGCTGATCATGAAGGAAAGCGACATTATGGGCGTCCTCACGGATCTGCCGGCCGCCAAGAAGAAGGCCGCGTAAGCGCCAGCCGGTTTTCCTTACCCTGAGGATTCGGCGCAAGGGCCGCAACGTTGTCCTCGACAAGTCGTTCGGCGCTCCCCGCATCACCAAGGATGGCGTCACCGTCGCCAAGGAGATCGAGCTCGAAGAGAAGTTCGAGAACATGGGC
>NZ_JASAUS010000757.1:0-253 GCF_029953005.1 Bradyrhizobium sp. Mp27
TCAACGCATACAACGACAGAGCCGAGCCCTTCGTCTGGACCAAGAAAAAGGTCCGTCAACGCCGTTTCAAAGGCCGCCGTATCACTCAGCTCTGATTCCGGGTACTAGATCGCATCCTCGAACTGGACGACGATCGCGAAAACCCCCCGTGGGTCGGTCAAAATCCCCCGGGTATGGTCACTTGAAACTCCCCCACCTGATGATCGCCGTCAGCGCCGCTGAACAGCAGTAGCCGGTCAGGCAGGACGTTTAT
>NZ_JASAUS010000758.1:0-253 GCF_029953005.1 Bradyrhizobium sp. Mp27
TGCCCTGGTCCCGGCAATGCCTGCGAAGATCTGTAGTGGTTGCCCTCGGAGGGCGGCTCACGCGGCGATCGTGGCCCACCGCCTCATGTTGAAGGATCGAGGCGAGCAGGACTTGCCCGGTCGCCTTGATCAGACCGACGTGGCGGATGCAGGTCAGCCGCATGCGGCGTTTGAGAGTAGCGAAGGTGGTCTCGACCTGGGCTCGGCGGCGCGCGATGAGGAGGTTGTAGCGTTTGAGCCGGGCCGGCAGCTC
>NZ_JASAUS010000759.1:0-252 GCF_029953005.1 Bradyrhizobium sp. Mp27
CGTCCGCCGCGCCCATAGCGGCAGGATTGCCGAACTGAAGCGGAGGCGGTCGCCTGGCCCGCTCGCTCCGCGGTCGCGGACCTTGGGACGAGCGACCTCCACCGGACCGATGCCGGTCGCAATCTCGCGCACCGGACCGTGCCCATGTCGGACCAGGCGCGCTCGACCGTCGGGCAGCGTCAGATTGGCCGTGCTGGCCAGAAACGCGCCAACCTCGATCTCGATCGCCCTGGCAAGCAGGTCCCGCGCGCC
>NZ_JASAUS010000760.1:0-251 GCF_029953005.1 Bradyrhizobium sp. Mp27
GGACAGACCGAAGATGTAGTCGATGCCGTTGGTCTCGCACCACGCCATGGCCTCCGGCCGGGCATAGTGCCCGTCGCCACGGAACGTAATTCGCGTGTTGTGCCACCGCGTGCGGATATGCCGTACCAGGCGGCGCAGAAGGGCACGCACCTCGACGCCGCCCGGCGTCTTGCCGGGCCGCAGCACGACGGCCACGGGACGGCTCTTCTCCGTGTCGTAGACGTGGATCGGCAGGAAGCAGCGTTCGTCAT
>NZ_JASAUS010000761.1:0-250 GCF_029953005.1 Bradyrhizobium sp. Mp27
TAATTATACGGTCTGGAGCACCGACGCGAACGGCAACTATACTGGAAACCTGACCGAGATCGTCTCCGGCGGCAGCAGCGCGCTTGAATCACTGGAGACGGTCTTTCACCAGGATCTGAACGGCGACGGAACGATCGGTGTGCCCTCCGTCACTGTGGAATCGTTCGGTTCCACGGCGTTGCTTCAGGTCGGGAGCAACTATGAGCTCGGCAACGCCGGACCGATGCTCAAGTATAACGGATCCATGGTG
>NZ_JASAUS010000762.1:0-247 GCF_029953005.1 Bradyrhizobium sp. Mp27
TAGTCTCGTTTCGGAGGCTGATCACCTACCGCATCTAATAGGCCGCTCGCGCCGGTTTCTTTGGACGCGGCACGACCGCGACTCCGCGTTTCGGCACAGAAATGATCGGGATTCACTCAATCTTTCTTCAACTTAACCCGTCTTATTCGTAAGAGTGCGCCTGAGGGGTAAAGCGCTGATGCGGCGTAGGATTCGGTTGCGAAGCCAACCCATCACCTCCAACCGCGAACGCCACGCCCGCCATGAC
>NZ_JASAUS010000763.1:0-246 GCF_029953005.1 Bradyrhizobium sp. Mp27
GAAGCTCTTGCCCGGGAAACAAACTCAAACTAACAGTCCCTTGTCCTGCCTCGCGGGTGGAGGAATTTGACTGACCACACCCGGAGGAATTTGAAGTGACCCGCGGGGGTTAAGCCGACACCATTCCGTCACGGATGCGCGTTTCGCGGGATCGTGAGCGCGGATTTCAGGGGATCGTGAGCAGAGATTTCAGACGATCGTGAGCAACGATTTCGCGGGATCGTGAGCAAGGCTTTCGGAGCCTTG
>NZ_JASAUS010000764.1:0-245 GCF_029953005.1 Bradyrhizobium sp. Mp27
GAAGCTCTTGCCCGGGAAACAAACTCAAACTAACAGTCCCTTGTCCTGCCTCGCGGGTGGAGGAATTTGACTGACCACACCCGGAGGAATTTGAAGTGACCCGCGGGGCCCGCAGCGGCCAGCCCGGCCGGACTGTAGAGCTGGCCCCGGTTGTTTGGACAGCGCCCCGCTGGATTTAAGTGGATTCCTGCCGGGTTATGCTGAACGCGGGGCTTTACGGTTTTGTCGTTGCGTCGGGAGGGCGT
>NZ_JASAUS010000765.1:0-245 GCF_029953005.1 Bradyrhizobium sp. Mp27
CCGCAACCCCGACCAGCTCCGACGACCCGAGCGCTACCAGCAGAGCACGCCGATCAAAGGGGTCCCTTTTGGAGGCCGATAGGGGGTCCCAGTCAAACGCCGATTGACAGACGTCTTCGTCGAGAAATACCACATCAAATACGGACGTGCGGTGGAGTGCCTGATCAAGGATCGCCATGCGCTGCTCGCCTTCTTCGACTTCCCTGCTGAGCACTGGATCCACCTACGCAGCTCGAACCCGATCG
>NZ_JASAUS010000766.1:0-245 GCF_029953005.1 Bradyrhizobium sp. Mp27
CCCATGTCGGACCAGGCGCGCTCGACCGTCGGGCAGCGTCAGATTGGCCGTGCTGGCCAGAAACGCGCCAACCTCGATCTCGATCGCCCTGGCAAGCAGGTCCCGCGCGCCGGCACGAACGATATCGGTCAGTGGATCATCAACCGCGGACGGCTGACGGAAAGCAAGAACATTGGTAGTCTCGGTCATGGCGTATCGCTCTCCTCGAGAGGTTCTGGCAGGCTCGTCACCCGCCTCGATACGCC
>NZ_JASAUS010000767.1:0-244 GCF_029953005.1 Bradyrhizobium sp. Mp27
TATTTCACTTAGATCTTTTTACCCGGTCTGATTTGACCATGCGCGGGCCGCGGCGACTTCAATCACTGCGGCCTTCGTTATTTCCTAGCGCTTTAAGCGCCGACGATGCGTGGCCCGGCGGTTCAATTGCCCTTTTCCGTCCATCCCCTTTCTGGGCCCTTCGGTCGGCTGCGGGCAGCGTTCAGTCTCTCGGCCTCTGCTTCAGCAGTGGAGTGCGACAAGCCAGACAGAGGCTTCCCGCCTT
>NZ_JASAUS010000768.1:0-244 GCF_029953005.1 Bradyrhizobium sp. Mp27
TGCTTGGATCTGGCTGACGGAGCCGACCTGAGCTTTTGCTGTAGCACGTCATAGACCGGATGCAGATGCAACTCGCTCGCCCGGATCACCCAGTTGCCCAGCGTCCCGCGGGTGATGCTGACGTCGGCGCGGCCTAGCCCGTCCTATTCGTGAGAGTGCGGCTTTTGGGCCCGATTGATGCGGCCGCACATCTTGTCTGACGAGGCGCATAGGATTGCCTTCGGCTTTTCGCCGCCTGACGACC
>NZ_JASAUS010000769.1:0-242 GCF_029953005.1 Bradyrhizobium sp. Mp27
GCGGCTCTTCTTCGTCATCTTCGCTCCTGATTCGCAGCAAGAATCCTCGCCGCTGTCAGGCAGAAAATCCACTCAAGCTACTGTCCGAATTTGCGGGGCCAGCTCTCAGCAGCAGAAGCCCTCTCCTGAAGACAAAGTTTCCGTCACCAAGGATAAGGACGCGGGCGCATGCGGATTGCAGCGCGATTTGCAGGATCGGTTGCAGCCGGCGCACGACGAGCCGGTGAGCGAGCCCGTCAGCG
>NZ_JASAUS010000770.1:0-242 GCF_029953005.1 Bradyrhizobium sp. Mp27
GGGCTTCGACGGCATCCTTCAGGTCGACGGATACCAGGGCTATCATCGGCTCGCACGGCCCAAGCGCAAAGGCGGCGTGCCGCTGCGGCTGGCCGCATGTTGGTCCCACTCCCCCGTGGGTCGGTCAAAACCCCCCGGGTATGGTCACTTGAAACTCCCCCACCTGATGATCGCCGTCAGCGCCGCTGAACAGCAGTAGCCGGTCAGGCAGGACGTTTATGTTCGACCCCTTTAGCCAGCAA
>NZ_JASAUS010000771.1:0-240 GCF_029953005.1 Bradyrhizobium sp. Mp27
GGCCTGATCCGCGGCGACGAAGCCGTGGTGTGGGCCGATGCGGCTTACGACACCCATGCCCGACGGGCCCGGCTGAAGGCGGAAGGCAAGAAGCCCCGCATCGCCCGTCGTCCCAACAGACATCATCCAGAGCTGCCGGCCCGGCTCAAACGCTACAACCTCCTCATCGCGCGCCGCCGAGCCCAGGTCGAGACCACCTTCGCTACTCTCAAACGCCGCATGCGGCTGACCTGCATCCGC
>NZ_JASAUS010000772.1:0-240 GCF_029953005.1 Bradyrhizobium sp. Mp27
CTCAAAAGTTCTTCTGGAGTGATCATCGATGGTGTCCACCTCGTTCATGGTGGACACCTCATCCCATCCCCGCGCTCAACTGCATAGGTGCGTAGAAAGGAGCGCTTACGATTGACCTGGTGGCTCGCAAGCCCCGTGGGTCGGTCAAAATCCCCCGGGTATGGTCACTTGAAACTCCCCCACCTGATGATCGCCGTCAGCGCCGCTGAACAGCAGTAGCCGGTCAGGCAGGACGTTTAT
>NZ_JASAUS010000773.1:0-240 GCF_029953005.1 Bradyrhizobium sp. Mp27
GCCAAGCGGCAAGGCAAAAGCGGCTCGACCTTCGGTTACAAGGCCCATGTGGGCGTCGACGAAGGATCCGGCCTGATCCGCGCAGTGCTGACCACGCCCGCCAACATCAACGACACCACGCCAGCCGATGGCCTGATCCGCGGCGACGAAGCCGTGGTGTGGGCCGATGCGGCTTACGACACCCATGCCCGACGGGCCCGGCTGAAGGCGGAAGGCAAGAAGCCCCGCATCGCCCGTCGT
>NZ_JASAUS010000774.1:0-240 GCF_029953005.1 Bradyrhizobium sp. Mp27
CGTCCTCGTAGCCGCAGCAGATCGCGAACATGCGCGCGCGGAACATATCGACAAGGCTGTGCACGACCCGCGTCGGATCGCGCCGATCCGGGAACACCCGGGCCAGATTGTTGGCCAAACCGAGACGCTGCTCGGCCATCGCCAGAAGCATCACGCCCCCGTTCGAGGTTAGGCGCCCACCATCGAAGGCAGCTGTGACTTTCTTGGCGTGAACGGCTGGAAACGAGAAGGGCGGAATCG
>NZ_JASAUS010000775.1:0-239 GCF_029953005.1 Bradyrhizobium sp. Mp27
GGGCACCGGCCGCTGCGGGCTCTGAGACGCTGGTCGTGGGGCCGGGAAAAGCAAAAGCTCCAGGTCTTCATCGGTCATTCCCTCCGGAAGCGGCCAGCTCAACCCAGCAGACGAGCTATGCGGGAAATTGGGTGATGACGGAATGAGATAGGCGGCGTATCGAGGCGGGTGTCGAGCCTGCCAGAACCTCAAGGAGAGCGATACGCCATGAACGAGCATAGCAACATTGTCCCACTGCG
>NZ_JASAUS010000776.1:0-238 GCF_029953005.1 Bradyrhizobium sp. Mp27
GCACGCCTCAAGCACCTTGCGATCTTTCCTCGAAAGGTGGACTTCTCTTGCTTCGGGTATCATCCCGACCTTGAATCACGACTCACGTTCCAAGAAAAGTGGGTACTAGATGTGCCTGCGATCGGAAAAGGCGGGAAGCCTCTGTCTGGCTTGTCGCACTCCACTGCTGAAGCAGAGGCCGAGAGACTGAACGCTGCCCGCAGCCGACCGAAGGGCCCAGAAAGGGGATGGACGGAAA
>NZ_JASAUS010000777.1:0-238 GCF_029953005.1 Bradyrhizobium sp. Mp27
GGACCGCATAATTCACTTCCGCAACGGTTGGGGAAAGGCGCGCGGCATTGCGCAGACCCGCGCCAACCAATTCCCGGCCGACACCTCGGTCGACTGGCTCTTCGATCGCTCCGGCGGCCGCGGCGAGACCCCGGCGGCGACAGGCTCGTCGGCTATGCCGGCGGCATCTCGCCCGAGAACATCCACGGCGTCATGTCGGTGCTCGAGCAGACCACCGGTCGCTACTGGATCGACATGG
>NZ_JASAUS010000778.1:0-235 GCF_029953005.1 Bradyrhizobium sp. Mp27
GCCGGTGCTGCTGCAGAAAATCAAGCGCGCGATGTGGTCGGACATCGCCGACCTGCGTCTGGCAGCCCGACCAACCTTATGGGGTGTTGAAGAAGCGCGCGGCCTCTTAAACCAGCCGCGCCGAATACTTCCGGCCCAGCCCGACAATGCCCCACATCGCGCGCTGTCCGGGGCGCCCTTCGGTGTCGAACACCTGCTGGCACAAGGCCCTGGTCTGCGGTCCGATGCGCTCGGC
>NZ_JASAUS010000779.1:0-235 GCF_029953005.1 Bradyrhizobium sp. Mp27
GGGATGCCAACTCAAAGGCCCGCTGGTTCACTGGCGGGCCTACCACCAATAAGCAACCCCTGCCGGTTTACGACAGGGGCTGCCGCGGATGGATGGCCTGAGGCTAGCGCCGGGGCGTCTAGGTGTCACGCCAAGGACCCGCTGAAAGTCAACGCCGCTCGGCGCCTCGGAGCTAGCAGATTTGTTAAGCAGCGCGCATAAATAAGCGGCTTCTTAGGCCGTGTCGGGTTCGATC
>NZ_JASAUS010000780.1:0-233 GCF_029953005.1 Bradyrhizobium sp. Mp27
AGCCAAGGAGTTGCTTACGTGAATTGTCTTCCTAAGGAACGACATGGCTACGATCCGACTTGTGAGCCAAGGAGTTGCTTACGTGAATTGTCTTCCTAAGACCGCTTGGCCTCCGACTTGTGAGCCAAGGAGTTGCTTACGTGAATTGTCTTCCTAAGGAACGACATGGCTACGATCCGACTTGTGAGCCAAGGAGTTGCTTACGTGAATTGTCTTCCTAAGACCGCTTGGCC
>NZ_JASAUS010000781.1:0-232 GCF_029953005.1 Bradyrhizobium sp. Mp27
TCAACGCATACAACGACAGAGCCGAGCCCTTCGTCTGGACCAAGAAAAAGGTCCGTCAACGCCGTTTCAAAGGCCGCCGTATCACTCAGCTCTGATTCCGGGTACTAGCCCCGTGTTCGAAGAGAGCTGGCCCCGGTTGTTTGGACAGCGCCCCGCTGGATTTAAGTGGATTCCTGCCGGGTTATGCTGAACGCGGGGCTTTACGATTTTGTCGTTGCGTCGGGAGGGCGTA
>NZ_JASAUS010000782.1:0-231 GCF_029953005.1 Bradyrhizobium sp. Mp27
GACCAGGCTGTGCACGACCCGCGTCGGATCGCGCCGATCCGGGAACACCCGGGCCAGATTGTCGGCCAAACCGAGACGCCGCTCGGCCATCGCCAGAAGCATCACGCCCCCATTCGAGGTTAGGCGTCCACCATCGAAGGCAGCTGTGACTTTCTTGGCGTGAATGGCTGGAAACGAGAAGGGCGGAATCGTATCGTCGGTCATGGCGGGCGTGGCGTTCGCGGTTGGAGG
>NZ_JASAUS010000783.1:0-230 GCF_029953005.1 Bradyrhizobium sp. Mp27
CCGACGCGAACGGCAACTATACTGGAAACCTGACCGAGATCGTCTCCGGCGGCAGCAGCGCGCTTGAATCACTGGAGACGGTCTTTCACCAAGATCTGAACGGCGACGGAACGATCGGCGTGCCCTCCGTCACTGTGGAATCGTTCGGTTCCACGGCGTTGCTTCAGGTCGGGAGCAACTATGAGCTCGGCAACGCCGGACCGATGCTCAAGTATAACGGATCCATGGTG
>NZ_JASAUS010000784.1:0-229 GCF_029953005.1 Bradyrhizobium sp. Mp27
GCTCCGATCGTGCGCCGAAGATCAGGCTCTTCAACGTGGCGATCTCTGCGCGCAGATCATCGTTCTCGCCTTCGAAAGCCAGCACCATCTCGGCAAGAGCCGCAGGGTCAGAGGGGAGATCTTCGGGGCGAAGCGCCATATCGCAGAGCTACACGAACGCACTCGCAATCGCCAGCAAAACAAGACGCTTCAGGCAACCTTCGTCGGCCGCTTCGTCACCTTCGGGACC
>NZ_JASAUS010000785.1:0-228 GCF_029953005.1 Bradyrhizobium sp. Mp27
ACCTCGAACGGGGGCGTGATGCTTCTGGCGATGGCCGAGCGGCGTCTCGGCTTGGCCGACAATCTGGCCCGGGTGTTCCCGGATCGGCGCGATCCGACGCGGGTCGTGCACAGCCTTGTCGATATGTTCCGCGCGCGCATGTTCGCGATCTGCTGCGGCTACGAGGACGCCGACGACCTCGATCATCTGCGGTCCGATCCCGCATTCAAGCTGGCCTGCGGACGGCTG
>NZ_JASAUS010000786.1:0-227 GCF_029953005.1 Bradyrhizobium sp. Mp27
CGCGCGCATGTTCGCGATCTGCTGCGGCTACGAGGACGCCGACGACCTCGATCATCTGCGGTCCGATCCCGCATTCAAGCTGGCCTGCGGACGGCTGCCGGACACGGGCCGCGATCTGTGTTCCCAACCGACGCTGTCACGCCTGGAGAATGCGCCGCGCCTGCGCGACGTGATCCGGCTGACCTACATTTTGGTCGACGCATGGATGGATAGCTACCCGCGCGAGC
>NZ_JASAUS010000787.1:0-225 GCF_029953005.1 Bradyrhizobium sp. Mp27
GTCTCGGTCATGGCGTATCGCTCTCCTCGAGAGGTTCTGGCAGGCTCGTCACCCGCCTCGATACGCCGCCTTCCTCACACCGTCATCACCCAGATTCCGCCATAGCTCCGCTGTAGCCCCCGCGGGTCACTTCAAATTCCTCCGGGTGTGGTCAGTCAAATTCCTCCACCCGCGAGGCAGGACAAGGGACTGTTAGTTTGAGTTTGTTTCCCGGGCAAGAGCTTC
>NZ_JASAUS010000788.1:0-224 GCF_029953005.1 Bradyrhizobium sp. Mp27
CCGCCTGTGGCGCCGCCGGCAACGGCACCGAGCGCGGTCGATGCGAGCCATCCGGCCGCCACGACCGGACCCAGGCCGGGGATAGCCAACAAACCAAGGCCCGCGAGCAAGCCGGCAGCGCCACCAAGACCTGCGCCGACGCCCGCTCCCGTGGCTGCGCCTTCCGCCCGATCGTCCACCCCATCGCGATCGCGATCGACCTTCTTGTCGGTGCTGTACCAGTT
>NZ_JASAUS010000789.1:0-223 GCF_029953005.1 Bradyrhizobium sp. Mp27
GGTGCGCCGTTCGCGATCCCAGGACTTTGCCTTGTGGCGCGTCTCGGTATAGCCACGCAGAACCGGCAGGTTCTCGATGGCGCGTCGCGTGCGGATGTCGTCGGCGACCTCCTCGACTTTTCTGGCGAGAGGCTTGGTGCCGGACAGACCGAAGATGTAGTCGATGCCGTTGGTCTCGCACCACGCCATGGCCTCCGGCCGGGCATAGTGCCCGTCGCCACGG
>NZ_JASAUS010000790.1:0-223 GCF_029953005.1 Bradyrhizobium sp. Mp27
GACGCGGCGCCGGCGTTTTGAATGGGTCGCGATGATCTTTCCGGTGGCGACTTCGAGCGCCGCAAACAATGTTGTGGTGCCATGCCGCTTGTAATCGTGGCTTTGGCCGGTTAAGGCGCGGCCATTGGGCAACTTCAGATAACCCTGCGCTCGCTCCAAAGCCTGGATCGAGGGCTTCTCGTCCACGCACAGCACAATGGCCTTCGCCGGCGGCGCGACATAG
>NZ_JASAUS010000791.1:0-223 GCF_029953005.1 Bradyrhizobium sp. Mp27
CCATTTGCGGGATGAAGGGGCCCCCGGTCGTCCGGGTTATCCGGTGCTGGTGCTGTTTCGTGCTGTGTTGCTGCAGTCGCTCTATGGTCTTTCAGAACGCGAGCTCGAGGAAGCGCTGGGTGACCGGTTGTCGTTCAAGCGCTTCGTCGGTCTGAGCCTCGAAGATACGACGCCCGATCACACGGTTCTGAACCGCTTCCGGAACCAGCTCGTCGAACAAGGC
>NZ_JASAUS010000792.1:0-223 GCF_029953005.1 Bradyrhizobium sp. Mp27
TTGTCGGCGTGAAATGAAATTGCACGTTGGGGTGGGCCTTGAGCCAGTCCTCGTTCTTTTTATGGGTGTTGAGGTTGTCGAGGATGACGTGAAGCTTGCGGTTCGGAAAAGTCGCGGTGACGCTGTTCATGAAATCGAGAAACTCGACGCGGCGCCGGCGTTTTGAATGGGTCGCGATGATCTTTCCGGTGGCGACTTCGAGCGCCGCAAACAATGTTGTGGT
>NZ_JASAUS010000793.1:0-223 GCF_029953005.1 Bradyrhizobium sp. Mp27
GTGCATCGGCGACCTCGACGTCGCTGATGTGGTGGATCGCTGAGGCGCTCGGCGGGATCTTGCGCGCCGGCTTCACGAAGGTGCGCGCTCCGGTCGAGTAGAGGGTGCCGCAGTCGAGTAGAGGGTGCCGCCACGAATCTCGTGCCAGCCGATCTCGACCACTTCGTCGGTCGCTTCCTTCCCGGTCGTCTCGACGTCACAACAGCGGATGATCATTCGCGGT
>NZ_JASAUS010000794.1:0-223 GCF_029953005.1 Bradyrhizobium sp. Mp27
CGGTCAGGCAGGACGTTTATGTTCGACCCCTTTAGCCAGCAAGGGGCCGGGGAGTTGAACGTCTTGAAGCGACATCTGCAAAGCACCGTACTTACATTACTTGATCGCAACCCGTCTCGGTTTGGCCGACAATTTGGCCCGGGTGTTCCCGGATCGGCGCGATCCGACGCGGGTCGTGCACAGCCTGGTCGATATGTTCCGCGCGCGCATGTTCGCGATCTGC
>NZ_JASAUS010000795.1:0-223 GCF_029953005.1 Bradyrhizobium sp. Mp27
TTGTCGCGCCAGGCGCCCTTGCCGTCCATGCTGATGGCGATCTTCGCGTCCAGCAGCACATCGGTGAACTCGAGGCTGGTGAACTGGCTGCCCTGGTCCGTGTTGAAAATCGCGGGCCTGCCGTGCTTCGCCAACGCCTCCTGGACCGCTTCGACGCAGAAGGCCGCCTCCATTGTGATCGAGACGCGATGGGCCAGGACCCGTCGGCTGAACACATCGACGA
>NZ_JASAUS010000796.1:0-223 GCF_029953005.1 Bradyrhizobium sp. Mp27
GTGCGGCCAGACGGCGGAGGGGCGCCCGTTTCGCTCACCATAACCCGCAACGCCCTCGGCGTTCGCAAGGTGACTTCCCCAGCCAACATCGACGGCGAGAAGCTTCTGGAGACGTCCGCCGCGCCCATAGCGGCAGGATTGCCGAACTGAAGCGGAGGCGGTCGCCTGGCCCGCTCGCTCCGCGGTCGCGGACCTTGGGACGAGCGACCTCCACCGGACCGAT
>NZ_JASAUS010000797.1:0-223 GCF_029953005.1 Bradyrhizobium sp. Mp27
GCCAGTTTGAATGCCGGATCGGACCTCAGATGATCGAGGTCGTCGGCGTCCTCGTAGCCGCAGCAGATCGCGAACATGCGAGCGCGGAACATATCGACCAGGCTGTGCACGCCCCGCGTCGGATCGCGCCGATCCGGGAACACCCGGGCCAAATTGTCGGCCAAACCGAGACGCCGCTCGGCCATCGCCAGAAGCATCACGCCCCCGTTCGAGGTTAGGCGCC
>NZ_JASAUS010000798.1:0-223 GCF_029953005.1 Bradyrhizobium sp. Mp27
CAATTCCCGGGCTTTGGGAATGGCGTCGCGCACGGTCAGCATCAGCCAATAAGCGGCCGTATGGAGCACGAGACGGACCTGGTTGGCGAGCGCCGAACGGCAGCTGGTGCGATCGGAGGCGAGCTGCGTCTTATGCAGCTTGATCAGATTCTCGGCTTGGCCGCGCGCGCAATACAGGCTGTCGTAGATCCACTCGGCCGAGCCGACATCGAGGCTGGTGACG
>NZ_JASAUS010000799.1:0-222 GCF_029953005.1 Bradyrhizobium sp. Mp27
TCCGACTGACCTACATTTTGGTCGACGCATGGATGGATAGCTACCCCCACGAGCCGGCATCCGTCACGCTCGACATCGATGATACCTGCGACGTCGTCCACGGCCATCAGCTAGCGCTCGATAATCGCCGTCTCGAAGGTTTGCCGCCGTAGCTTCGGAACCTTCAGATTGACGTCGCCCGCCTTGGTCTGCAGCGTTCGCTCGTAGCTGCCCGCCCGCGTG
>NZ_JASAUS010000800.1:0-222 GCF_029953005.1 Bradyrhizobium sp. Mp27
TTCTTTGGACGCGGCACGACCGCGACTCCGCGTTTCGGCACAGAAATGATCGGGAGTCACTCAATCTTTCTTCAACTTAACCCGTCTTATTCGTAAGAGTGCGCCTGAGGGGTAAAGCGCTGATACGGCGTAGGATTCGGTTGTGAAGCCAACCCCATCACCTCCAACCGCGAACGCCACGCCCGCCATGACCGACGATACGATTCCGCCCTTCTCGTTTCC
>NZ_JASAUS010000801.1:0-222 GCF_029953005.1 Bradyrhizobium sp. Mp27
GTCGATATGTTCCGCGCGCGCATGTTCGCGATCTGCTGCGGCTACGAGGACGCCGACGACCTCGATCATCTGCGGTCCGATCCCGCATTCAAGCTGGCCTGCGGACGGCTGCCGGACACGGGCCGGGATTTGTGTTCCCAGCCGACGCTGTCGCGGCTGGAGAATGCTCCGCGCCTGCGCGACGTGATCCGGCTGACCTACACTTTGGTCGACGCATGGATG
>NZ_JASAUS010000802.1:0-222 GCF_029953005.1 Bradyrhizobium sp. Mp27
CGCGAACATGCGCGCGCGGAACATATCGACCAGGCTGTGCACGACCCGCGTCGGATCGCGCCGATCCGGGAACACCCGGGCCAGATTGTCGGCCAAACCGAGACGCCGCTCTAGGCGTCCACCATCGAAGGCAGCTGTGACTTTCTTGGCGTGAATGGCTGGAAACGAGAAGGGCGGAATCGTATCGTCGGTCATGGCGGGCGTGGCGTTCGCGGTTGGAGG
>NZ_JASAUS010000803.1:0-222 GCF_029953005.1 Bradyrhizobium sp. Mp27
CTACGCCCTCCCGACGCAACGACAAAATCGTAAAGCCCCGCGTTCAGCATAACCCGGCAGGAATCCACTTAAATCCAGCGGGGCGCTGTCCAAACAACCGGGGCCAGCTCTATCGTCCTGGCGTTCCTGGACTTCGGCGATGGCAATCTCGATGTCCTCGAGAACCAGTTGCATCTGATCGGGATTGAACTTCTCCGAGCGTTTACCGAAACGTGCGCGCTC
>NZ_JASAUS010000804.1:0-222 GCF_029953005.1 Bradyrhizobium sp. Mp27
TTCGCCTGGCGCACGATAGAAAGATCATGATCGCGGTCGATCATCGCTTTGCGCTCAGCAGGCCCGCCTTGGTGAGCGCGCCGGACAAAAAATCGTTTTCCAACGCCAGCTTGCGGATTTCACGGATCGTGAGCATCGATTTCGCGCGATCGTGAGCACTGAATTCAGACGATCGTGAGCAGCCCGCTACGGCCGATGGGAGATAGAGTCAGTGTTCTGGTT
>NZ_JASAUS010000805.1:0-221 GCF_029953005.1 Bradyrhizobium sp. Mp27
GGGCCATCGCGCGGAGCGTGGGCGTCAGCAACGGCGTTGTGCACAGCTACCTGAGCCGCGCCCGCTCTGCTGGGTTGAGCTGGCCGCTTCCGGAGGGAATGACCGATGAAGGTAAGCGCTCCTTTCTACGCACCTATGCAGTTGAGCGCGGGGATGGGATGAGGTGTCCACCATGAACGAGGTGGACACCATCGATGATCACTCCAGAAGAACTTTTGAGA
>NZ_JASAUS010000806.1:0-221 GCF_029953005.1 Bradyrhizobium sp. Mp27
CGCCTCTTCGTGGAGCTGCGCCCAGACTTGTTGGCTGGACTTCCAGACTACCCGCCGGAAGCTGCGCCGCGAGTAGCGTAGCGTCATCACGAACAGGCGGGGACGACGGTAGGATCAGCGTGCCGCAACCGGCGCACAAACCGCTTGACACTCTGGTAGCTGGACGGAAAGCCAAATTGATCAACCAGGTCCTGGTAAATCGCCTGCGCGTTCCGCTTCAG
>NZ_JASAUS010000807.1:0-221 GCF_029953005.1 Bradyrhizobium sp. Mp27
TGCCCGGCGCGCTGCTGCCGCTCGGTCCTTGACCGGCGGGGCGTCCGCCCCCGTTCGCCCAACCCATCCCTCAAGCGCGTTGCAAAGTACCGGTCGTCAGGCGGCGAAAAGATAGCGGTACGACGACCCCACCTCGTTTAGGTGGACGGGATGAGCGAGACTCGCGCGTGGATTTGACAACGCGAGGGACGCTCGTTCCATGCATCAAGACAGACATCAAG
>NZ_JASAUS010000808.1:0-221 GCF_029953005.1 Bradyrhizobium sp. Mp27
TACGCCCTCCCGACGCAACGACAAAACCGTAAAGCCCCGCGTTCAGCATAACCCGGCAGGAATCCACTTAAATCCAGCGGGGCGCTGTCCAAACAACCGGGGCCAGCTCTTCAGTGTTCTGGTTGGCCGTCAAGGGTGATGGTTTTGGCGCTGCGTTTTCGCATGCTTTCTCCGGTGAGCTGGAGGCGGTGGGCGTTGTGGACGAGGCGATCGAGAATGGC
>NZ_JASAUS010000809.1:0-221 GCF_029953005.1 Bradyrhizobium sp. Mp27
TCTCAAAAGTTCTTCTGGAGTGATCATCGATGGTGTCCACCTCGTTCATGGTGGACACCTCATCCCATCCCCGCGCTCAACTGCATAGGTGCGTAGAAAGGAGCGCTTACAAATGATCGGCCCGATGCCAGGCACCGTCATCAGGCGCGAACATGCCTGATCTTGACGGGCCAGTGCTTCGATCTCGCCGGAGAGGCTATCGATGCGCTGATCCAGCCGGC
>NZ_JASAUS010000810.1:0-221 GCF_029953005.1 Bradyrhizobium sp. Mp27
CGGCGTGGTCGACCAAATGCTACATGAACATGCGACCGCTCTATCAGCCACAACTCTCTGAAACCGGAGCCGTCGCCTGATCAAAAGTGCGAAAGATTCTGGACAGTACCCGGATTTGGCGACCTTGTCGAGTACGTTGCTCACTTTATGGCACCAGCATCGTTGGTGCCGCGTGCCGGGAAAGGCCTCGTCCAGTGCCTTCCAGAAGCCGAGGGCGCCGT
>NZ_JASAUS010000811.1:0-221 GCF_029953005.1 Bradyrhizobium sp. Mp27
CCAGATAGTGGCTGCACATCTGCAGGAAGCGGCGATTGTAGAGACGGCCTTTACCGACAAAGATCGTCTCCACCGCGGTCTTCATGTTGTCGTAGATGCCGCGGGTGCAGGGTAAGCGACGTTCGCGTCCCACTCGCAAAGGTTTGGCGTGGGGATTGCAGTCTGTTGATCAACGTGTTTGCAAATCGTTGGCGGGGGGTATGGAGGCGGCAACGACGGAG
>NZ_JASAUS010000812.1:0-221 GCF_029953005.1 Bradyrhizobium sp. Mp27
AGCCGCTCGACAAACACGTTGTCGCGCCAGGCGCCCTTGCCGTCCATGCTGATGGCGATCTTCGCGTCCAGCAGCACATCGGTGAACTCGAGGCTGGTGAACTGGCTGCCCACTTCCCCGGTCAGGGGATCGACGATGTCGATGGTGTCGCCGGCGAAATCCACGAACACCTTCTCGCCGCCCAGATGAATCTGCCGCATCGAAGGTCGGACCCGCCCCTT
>NZ_JASAUS010000813.1:0-221 GCF_029953005.1 Bradyrhizobium sp. Mp27
TAGTCTCGGTCATGGCGTATCGCTCTCCTCGAGAGGTTCTGGCAGGCTCGTCACCCGCCTCGATACGCCGCCTTCCTCACACCGTCATCACCCAGATTCCGCCATAGCTCTACGGCGCTGCGAGGGCGAAGATGGGCTTACACGTCGAACATCGCCAGCACAAAGCTCTCAACAATCGGGCCGAGAATTCTCATCAGCCGACGCGGCGACGCGAGCGGATC
>NZ_JASAUS010000814.1:0-221 GCF_029953005.1 Bradyrhizobium sp. Mp27
GAGGAATGTCCCTGATAGTGAGTCTGACGAATCATTTCCGGAGGTGGTCGAGGTTCGGGACCCCCACCATCCTTTGTGGGGGCGCTCATATCGAGTGATTAGGAAGATCGGGATCGGCGCGATCCGACGCGGGTCGTGCACAGCCTGGTCGATATGTTCCGCGCTCGCATGTTCGCGATCTGCTGCGGCTACGAGGACGCCGACGACCTCGATCATCTGAG
>NZ_JASAUS010000815.1:0-221 GCF_029953005.1 Bradyrhizobium sp. Mp27
TTGGCCGGGGTTGCGCAGGCGACACGAGCGCGGATTGCCGTGGCGTGATCGTCGTGAGCCTCGGCCTGCCGACCATTGTCGTCGGCGTCGCGCCGCACAGCGCGGCTGAAGCTGTTGATTTTGCAGGTGGCGATGAGCGAAGCTATGCGCGCCCATGAACGACCACCTTCGTCGTGACCAGCAAATAAACTATTTTTACGCGTCAGAGTCAGCGGCCTGAT
>NZ_JASAUS010000816.1:0-221 GCF_029953005.1 Bradyrhizobium sp. Mp27
CGCTATTCTTACGACTATCCTTCGACATTGTGACCTCGCGACAAACCATTCCGCGAGATCTTCTAGCCGACCAGATCAGCCCTTAGCGCGTGGTCCCTGCATGACGCTCACACACTAACAAGGTCACCGTCGCCTTGGCGGCAAAGATTGCGCGGATCGCATGGGTAGTGATGACTAAGCCCGGCGCAAGCTACGAACGGCGGGATCCGGCCTTTAGCTGA
>NZ_JASAUS010000817.1:0-221 GCF_029953005.1 Bradyrhizobium sp. Mp27
TTACCGACAAAGATCGTCTCCACCGCGGTCTTCATGTTGTCGTAGATGCCGCGGGTGCAGGTGCCTTTGAACAAGGCGAATGCCCGGTCGTGGGCGTCGAACACCATCTCCGGATAGGCCCGCACGAACAGCATGCGGCTGTGACAGAGCCGGACATGAGCAGCCTTCACCATCACCGTGGTGCCGCTCAGCAGGACGACCTCGTGGCTCCAGTCGAACTG
>NZ_JASAUS010000818.1:0-221 GCF_029953005.1 Bradyrhizobium sp. Mp27
TGCCGAAAGTCATCGCCGGTGTAAAGTTCATCGACGGAATCGAAGTCATTCCGAACACTGAAAGCCACGCCGCCTGATCAGGCCGCGTCACCCAAAATCAGCCATAGCTCTTTAGATGTCCCGATCACCGCAGAGCAGCAGGGAATGTTTGAAGAGCTTAACCTTCAGCCTGGTGATGTCCAGAGGTTGCAGGGCGCCTACGTAGGCGTACGCCGCTCGCT
>NZ_JASAUS010000819.1:0-221 GCF_029953005.1 Bradyrhizobium sp. Mp27
TCGTTCGAAGCGCGCCGACCGGCTGAAGATTTTGCTATGGGACGGCACGGGCCTCGTTTTGGTCTACAAGCGCCTTGGCCGCGATGGTCGTTTCGAGTGGCCGCAGATCAGTGTGTTTCGGCATGGAATAAGGACCCCGTTTTCGGGGTGATCGGCATCCAATCGGGACCCCGGGATAAGGGTCCACAGTGGCTTCCATCGAGTCATGGAAGCCGAGGTTG
>NZ_JASAUS010000820.1:0-221 GCF_029953005.1 Bradyrhizobium sp. Mp27
CGGTCTTAGGAAGACAATTCACGTAAGCAACTCCTTGGCTCACAAGTCGGAGGCCAAGCGGTCTTAGGAAGACAATTCACGTAAGCAACTCCTTGGCTCACAAGTCGGAGGGCCAAGCGGTCTTAGGAAGACAATTCACGTAAGCAACTCCTTGGCTCACAAGTCGGAGGCCAAGCGGTCTTAGGAAGACAATTCACGTAAGCAACTCCTTGGCTCACAAG
>NZ_JASAUS010000821.1:0-220 GCF_029953005.1 Bradyrhizobium sp. Mp27
GTTTGGCGTGGGGATTGCAGTCTGTTGATCAACGTGTTTGCAAATCGTTGGCGGGGGGTATGGAGGCGGCAACGACGGAGAATTACGAGGTGCGGCCGAACGACCAGGGCACCCCGCGGGTCACTTCAAATTCCTCCGGGTGTGGTCAGTCAAATTCCTCCACCCGCGAGGCAGGACAAGGGACTGTTAGTTTGAGTTTGTTTCCCGGGCAAGAGCTTCA
>NZ_JASAUS010000822.1:0-220 GCF_029953005.1 Bradyrhizobium sp. Mp27
TCATCGCCACCTGCAAAATCAACAGCGTGGAGCCCTACGTCTGGATGAAAGCGACGCTCAAAGCGATCGCAACCGGTCACCCGCAGTCCCGGATCGACGAGCTCCTGCCCTCCCCGTGGGTCGGTCAAAATCCCCCGGGTATGGTCACTTGAAACTCCCCCACCTGATGATCGCCGTCAGCGCCGCTGAACAGCAGTAGCCGGTCAGGCAGGACGTTTAT
>NZ_JASAUS010000823.1:0-220 GCF_029953005.1 Bradyrhizobium sp. Mp27
ACGCCCTCCCGACGCAACGACAAAACCGTAAAGCCCCGCGTTCAGCATAACCCGGCAGGAATCCACTTAAATCCAGCGGGGCGCTGTCCAAACAACCGGGGCCAGCTCTGCGTCTTCGCCACGGTGCGCCACCGAACGGTGCGGACCAAGGGATCGCTGTCGCAACAAACTGCGAAGCTGATGGTGTTCAAGCTCATCGACGCCGCATCGAAGACCTGGC
>NZ_JASAUS010000824.1:0-220 GCF_029953005.1 Bradyrhizobium sp. Mp27
TTTAGCCAGCAAGGGGCCGGGGAGTTGAACGTCTTGAAGCGACATCTGCAAAGCACCGTACTTACATTACTTGATCGCAACACCAGCCAGCGCGAGATTCACCGGCTGACGTTATCAGGCGCTGCGGGCCGGTGCGGAGGCAAATTCCCCCGGGGAAGTGACCACCGGCTCGGTGAGCGCGGACGGCCAAATTCCTCCACCCCGACCACCGGCTTTTGGG
>NZ_JASAUS010000825.1:0-220 GCF_029953005.1 Bradyrhizobium sp. Mp27
GGAGATGGTGTTCGACGCCCACGACCGAGCGTTCGCGCTGTTCAAGGGCACCTGCACCCGCGGCATCTACGACAACATGAAGACCGCCGTGGAGACGATCTTCGTCGGTAACCCCGTGGGTCGGTCAAAATCCCCCGGGTATGGTCACTTGAAACTCCCCCACCTGATGATCGCCGTCAGCGCCGCTGAACAGCAGTAGCCGGTCAGGCAGGACGTTTAT
>NZ_JASAUS010000826.1:0-220 GCF_029953005.1 Bradyrhizobium sp. Mp27
CCGCAACCCCGACCAGCTCCGACGACCCGAGCGCTACCAGCAGAGCACGCCGATCAAAGGGGTCCCTTTTGGAGGCCGATAGGGGGTCCCAGTCAAACGCCGATTGACAAATTTGGCTTTCCGTCCAGCTACCAGAGTGTCAAGCGGTTTGTGCGCCGGTTGCGGCACGCTGATCCTGAGCAGTTTGATCGTCTTGAGTTCCTCCCCGGCGAGGAAGCTC
>NZ_JASAUS010000827.1:0-220 GCF_029953005.1 Bradyrhizobium sp. Mp27
TTCGTGTCGATCGAGCTGAGCGATCCAGTGGCGTCAGGCAAGAGCGAGGGGCCCGTCGAGATTACGATTGGCAAGGTTTCGGTCCGCCTGGATGCGGACGTGTCGGCGGTGGAGCTATGGCGGAATCTGGGTGATGACGGTGTGAGGAAGGCGGCGTATCGAGGCGGGTGACGAGCCTGCCAGAACCTCTCGAGGAGAGCGATACGCCATGACCGAGACT
>NZ_JASAUS010000828.1:0-220 GCF_029953005.1 Bradyrhizobium sp. Mp27
GGCGGCTCTTCTTCGTCATCTTCGCTCCTGATTCGCAGCAAGAATCCTCGCCGCTGTCAGGCAGAAAATCCACTCAAGCTACTGTCCGAATTTGCGGGGCCAGCTCTCTGTCGAAGAAGGCGAGCAGCGCATGGCGATCCTTGATCAGGCACTCCACCGCACGTCCGTATTTGACGTGGTATTTCTCGACGAAGACGTCGATCGCGGTTTCAGCTTCGGC
>NZ_JASAUS010000829.1:0-220 GCF_029953005.1 Bradyrhizobium sp. Mp27
CGGATGCCGATCGTCCCTATGCGGACGTCGGCGGAATTGATGTGCCAGGTTTCGTGTTGATCGTTTTCGCTTCGGCGCCGGGTCAGGTCGGTCATGGCAAAGCAGGATGGGCAGCGCCACCAAGACCTGCGCCGACGCCCGCTCCCGTGGCTGCGCCTTCCGCCCGATCGTCCACCCCATCGCGATCGCGATCGACCTTCTTGTCGGTGCTGTACCAGTT
>NZ_JASAUS010000830.1:0-220 GCF_029953005.1 Bradyrhizobium sp. Mp27
AGCTGAGTGATACGGCGGCCTTTGAAACGGCGTTGACGGACCTTTTTCTTGGTCCAGACGAAGGGCTCGGCTCTGTCGTTGTATGCGTTGACGTAGGCATCGATGTGTTCCGAGCTATGGCTGATTTTGGGTGACGCGGCCTGATCAGGCGGCGTGGCTTTCAGTGTTCGGAATGACTTCGATTCCGTCGATGAACTTTACACCGGCGATGACTTTCGGC
>NZ_JASAUS010000831.1:0-220 GCF_029953005.1 Bradyrhizobium sp. Mp27
AGGCTCCGAAAGCCTTGCTCACGATCCCGCGAAATCGTTGCTCACGATCGTCTGAAATCTCTGCTCACGATCCCCTGAAATCCGCGCTCACGATCCCGCGAAACGCGCAGCCAGCTCGCCGATCTTGGCATGTAACGCCTTCAAATCGACCGGCGTCTCGGCCGATGTCTTGTCATGCCCAAACACGCCGGCGGCGCCTTCCAGGAGCTGGTTTTTCCAG
>NZ_JASAUS010000832.1:0-220 GCF_029953005.1 Bradyrhizobium sp. Mp27
GTCACGCCAAGGACCCGCTGAAAGTCAACGCCGCTCGGCGCCTCGGAGCTAGCAGATTTGTTAAGCAGCGCGCATAAATAAGCGGCTTCTTAGGCCGTGTCGGGTTCGATCGAGCTATGGCGGAATCTGGGTGATGACGGTGTGAGGAAGGCGGCGTATCGAGGCGGGTGACGAGCCTGCCAGAACCTCTCGAGGAGAGCGATACGCCATGACCGAGACT
>NZ_JASAUS010000833.1:0-220 GCF_029953005.1 Bradyrhizobium sp. Mp27
GATTGTTCCATCGCCTTCAGTCTCCTCTCGGCTCTCTGACAAGCCAAGGATCGCAGAGCGAAAGCCGAAGCGAAACCAGTCAATCAAATGGGAGAAAAGCTCCGCTTACGGTGCAGGTGCCTTTGAACAAGGCGAATGCCCGGTCGTGGGCGTCGAACACCATCTCCTGCGTCTCCCGCGGATAGGCCCGCACGAACAGCATGCGGCTGTGACAGAGCCG
>NZ_JASAUS010000834.1:0-220 GCF_029953005.1 Bradyrhizobium sp. Mp27
CCTGGTCGATATGCTCCGCGCTCGCATGTTCGCGATCTGCTGCGGCTACGAGGACGCCGACGACCTCGATCATCTGAGGTCCGATCCGGCATTCAAACTGGCCTGCGGACGCCTACCGGACACGGGCCGGGATTTGTGTTCCCAGCCGACGCTGTCGCGGCTGGAGAATGCTCCGCGCCTGCGCGACGTGATCCGGCTGACCTACACTTTGGTCGACGCA
>NZ_JASAUS010000835.1:0-220 GCF_029953005.1 Bradyrhizobium sp. Mp27
CGACCTGATCTGCGGCTTGCCCGGCGCGCTGCTGCCGCTCGGTCCTTGACCGGCGGGGCGTCCGCCCCCGTTCGCCCAACCCATCCCTCAAGCGCGTTGCAAAGTACGGGTCGTCAGGCGGTGAAAAGCCGAAGGCAATCCTGTGCGCCTCGTCAGACAAGATGTGCGGCCGCATCAATCGGGCCCAAAAGCCGCACTCTCACGAATAGGACGGGCTAGG
>NZ_JASAUS010000836.1:0-220 GCF_029953005.1 Bradyrhizobium sp. Mp27
GCGAAAGCCACCGCATCGGCCGGATTTCGCTGTGCGGTGATGAAGCCATGCGAGCGCTACTCTATGAGGCCGCACAGGTCATGCTGACGCGGGTGCAGAAATGGTCCTGGCCCCCGCGGGTCACTTCAAATTCCTCCGGGTGTGGTCAGTCAAATTCCTCCACCCGCGAGGCAGGACAAGGGACTGTTAGTTTGAGTTTGTTTCCCGGGCAAGAGCTTCA
>NZ_JASAUS010000837.1:0-220 GCF_029953005.1 Bradyrhizobium sp. Mp27
ATTTCATGAACAGCGTCACCGCGGCTTTTCCGAACCGCAAGCTTCACGTCATCCTCGACAACCTCAACACCCATAAAAAGAACGAGGACTGGCTCAAGGCCCACCCCAACGCCCCGCGGGTCACTTCAAATTCCTCCGGGTGTGGTCAGTCAAATTCCTCCACCCGCGAGGCAGGACAAGGGACTGTTAGTTTGAGTTTGTTTCCCGGGCAAGAGCTTCA
>NZ_JASAUS010000838.1:0-220 GCF_029953005.1 Bradyrhizobium sp. Mp27
TGGATGCGCGGCCATGGCGGTCCTCGAGGATTTCGAGCAGATCGCGGCGTTCCGCGGCGGTGAGCACCGATAGTCCCCAATCATCCAAAATCAGAAGCTGAGCGCGGCCGACCCCGCGGGTCACTTCAAATTCCTCCGGGTGTGGTCAGTCAAATTCCTCCACCCGCGAGGCAGGACAAGGGACTGTTAGTTTGAGTTTGTTTCCCGGGCAAGAGCTTCA
>NZ_JASAUS010000839.1:0-220 GCF_029953005.1 Bradyrhizobium sp. Mp27
GCTCGTGAAGGAGGTGCCGCTGAGCGACTGCCCCTGCAAGATGGAAAACCATACTTCGACCTGATTGAGCCATGACGCACTTGTCGGCGTGAAATGAAATTGCACGTTGGGCCCCGTGGGTCGGTCAAAATCCCCCGGGTATGGTCACTTGAAACTCCCCCACCTGATGATCGCCGTCAGCGCCGCTGAACAGCAGTAGCCGGTCAGGCAGGACGTTTAT
>NZ_JASAUS010000840.1:0-220 GCF_029953005.1 Bradyrhizobium sp. Mp27
ACGCCCTCCCGACGCAACGACAAAACCGTAAAGCCCCGCGTTCAGCATAACCCGGCAGGAATCCACTTAAATCCAGCGGGGCGCTGTCCAAACAACCGGGGCCAGCTCTCAGGCTGCTGGTGACCGTCGCTTCCGATGTCCCAAAAGCCGGTGGTCGGGGTGGAGGAATTTGGCCGTCCGCGCTCACCGAGCCGGTGGTCACTTCCCCGGGGGAATTTGC
>NZ_JASAUS010000841.1:0-220 GCF_029953005.1 Bradyrhizobium sp. Mp27
GCCGAAAGTCATCGCCGGTGTAAAGTTCATCGACGGAATCGAAGTCATTCCGAACACTGAAAGCCACGCCGCCTGATCAGGCCGCGTCACCCAAAATCAGCCATAGCTCCGTAAGAGTGCGCCTGAGGGGTAAAGCGCTGATGCGGCGTAGGATTCGGTTGCGAAGCCAACCCCATCACCTCCAACCGCGAACGCCACGCCCGCCATGACCGACGATACG
>NZ_JASAUS010000842.1:0-220 GCF_029953005.1 Bradyrhizobium sp. Mp27
CCGCAACCCCGACCAGCTCCGACGACCCGAGCGCTACCAGCAGAGCACGCCGATCAAAGGGGTCCCTTTTGGAGGCCGATAGGGGGTCCCAGTCAAACGCCGATTGACAATCAGATCCGGCTTCTCGCGCTTGAGGCTGAATTCCGTCGTGTCATGGAGGACGAGGATCGGTCCCTCCCTCGCCGCTACGCGCTCGCGCGTCGCCTCGAAATGACCGCCA
>NZ_JASAUS010000843.1:0-220 GCF_029953005.1 Bradyrhizobium sp. Mp27
ATAAACGTCCTGCCTGACCGGCTACTGCTGTTCAGCGGCGCTGACGGCGATCATCAGGTGGGGGAGTTTCAAGTGACCATACCCGGGGGATTTTGACCGACCCACGGGGGATCGAGGTCGTCGGCGTCCTCGTAGCCGCAGCAGATCGCGAACATGCGCGCGCGGAACATATCGACAAGGCTGTGCACGACCCGCGTCGGATCGCGCCGATCCGGGAACA
>NZ_JASAUS010000844.1:0-220 GCF_029953005.1 Bradyrhizobium sp. Mp27
ACTACATCTTCGGTCTGTCCGGCACCAAGCCTCTCGCCAGAAAAGTCGACGAGGTCGCCGACGACATCCGCACCCGACGCGCCATCGAGAACCTGCCGGTTCTGCGTGGCTCGCCCGGTCCAACCGCCTCGCGTCGCCTGAGCGCGCGCACCGCATGCTTGCGATGCCAGCCAGTCGTCGCGCACAGCTCGTCGAGGATCCGTCCCTTCTCCGCTCGTTT
>NZ_JASAUS010000845.1:0-219 GCF_029953005.1 Bradyrhizobium sp. Mp27
CCGAAAGTCATCGCCGGTGTAAAGTTCATCGACGGAATCGAAGTCATTCCGAACACTGAAAGCCACGCCGCCTGATCAGGCCGCGTCACCCAAAATCAGCCATAGCTCCTGTCTGCGACGACACCACCGTACGCGTCGACAACAGCTATTACGCCGCGCGGCCCGCGCCGATCGGCAGCCAGGTCGTCGTGCGCATCTACACCACCACGATCGAGATCC
>NZ_JASAUS010000846.1:0-219 GCF_029953005.1 Bradyrhizobium sp. Mp27
ACCTCGGCTTCCATGACTCGATGGAAGCCACTGTGGACCCTTATCCCGGGGTCCCGATTGGATGCCGATCACCCCGAAAACGGGGTCCTTATTCCATGCCGAAACACAACCACTGCGCGTCCAGGAACGGCAGGTACCCATCCAGAGTGCTTTGACGGCTGCGGAACATATCCGTACCGCCGCCGCGGCTAATTTGGCGAACCAGATTGCGACTATGTC
>NZ_JASAUS010000847.1:0-219 GCF_029953005.1 Bradyrhizobium sp. Mp27
GTCATCGCGCCCACCGTGGTTTCGGGCGGTCACACGAGCAAGGCGAGTACTGTCAGCACGACCGGCACTAAGCTGCGCAATTGCGAATGACGACGGATGGGACTGCTCCAGAGAGCTGGCCCCGGTTGTTTGGACAGCGCCCCGCTGGATTTAAGTGGATTCCTGCCGGGTTATGCTGAACGCGGGGCTTTACGGTTTTGTCGTTGCGTCGGGAGGGCG
>NZ_JASAUS010000848.1:0-219 GCF_029953005.1 Bradyrhizobium sp. Mp27
GCCGAAAGTCATCGCCGGTGTAAAGTTCATCGACGGAATCGAAGTCATTCCGAACACTGAAAGCCACGCCGCCTGATCAGGCCGCGTCACCCAAAATCAGCCATAGCTCAGCACGGTCTACTATGAACCTCGGCCAGTTTCGGCCGAGGACCTTGCCTTGATGCGTCGGCTCGATGAGCTGCATCTCGATTATCCCTTCGCGGGAGCGCGTATGCTGCG
>NZ_JASAUS010000849.1:0-219 GCF_029953005.1 Bradyrhizobium sp. Mp27
TGCATAAGACACAGCTCGCCTCCGACCGCACCAGCTGCCGTTCGGCGCTCGCCAACCAGGTCCGTCTCGTGCTCCATACGGCCGCTTATTGGCTGATGCTGACCGTGCGCGGAGCTATGGCGGAATCTGGGTGATGACGGTGTGAGGAAGGCGGCGTATCGAGGCGGGTGACGAGCCTGCCAGAACCTCTCGAGGAGAGCGATACGCCATGACCGAGAC
>NZ_JASAUS010000850.1:0-219 GCF_029953005.1 Bradyrhizobium sp. Mp27
CGGCGGCTCTTCTTCGTCATCTTCGCTCCTGATTCGCAGCAAGAATCCTCGCCGCTGTCAGGCAGAAAATCCACTCAAGCTACTGTCCGAATTTGCGGGGCCAGCTCTGAGCGCCATTACGCAAGGCACCGGGCTTGCGCACCAGCACGGGCACATAGTGCCAAGGGTCGTAGACCGTCTCGCCGCGACCGAATGATCGCGGGTGCTCGGCAACGATAC
>NZ_JASAUS010000851.1:0-219 GCF_029953005.1 Bradyrhizobium sp. Mp27
CGCTCCACATGCGGTGCATGATGACGGCGAGCCGCCGCGCCAAAGCGACGATCGCCTTCTGCTGCCCGCGTCGTTTGGCGATCTGCATGGCCCACGCCTTGAGCCAGGACCCCCGTGGGTCGGTCAAAATCCCCCGGGTATGGTCACTTGAAACTCCCCCACCTGATGATCGCCGTCAGCGCCGCTGAACAGCAGTAGCCGGTCAGGCAGGACGTTTAT
>NZ_JASAUS010000852.1:0-219 GCF_029953005.1 Bradyrhizobium sp. Mp27
AGCCGACCTGATCCGCGGCTTGCCCGGCGCGCTGCTGCCGCTCAGTCCTTGACCGGCGGGGCGTCCGCCCCCCGTTCGCCCAACCTATCCCTCAAGCGCGTTGCAAAGTACAGGTGGTCAGGCGGTGAAAAGCCGAAGGCAATCCTGTGCGCCTCGTCAGACAAGATGTGCGGCCGCATCAATCGGGCCAAAAAGCCGCACTCTCACGAATAGGACGGG
>NZ_JASAUS010000853.1:0-219 GCF_029953005.1 Bradyrhizobium sp. Mp27
GCCGAAAGTCATCGCCGGTGTAAAGTTCATCGACGGAATCGAAGTCATTCCGAACACTGAAAGCCACGCCGCCTGATCAGGCCGCGTCACCCAAAATCAGCCATAGCTCTACGAGGACGCCGACGACCTCGATCATCTGCGGTCCGATCCCGCATTCAAGCTGGCCTGCGGTCGCCTACCGGACACGGGCCGGGATTTGTGTTCCCAGCCGACGCTGTC
>NZ_JASAUS010000854.1:0-219 GCF_029953005.1 Bradyrhizobium sp. Mp27
GCTCACCAAGGCGGGCCTGCTGAGCGCAAAGCGATGATCGACCGCGATCATGATCTTTCTATCGTGCGCCAGGCGAAGGTCCTGAAGCTGGCTCGCAGCACGGTCTACTATCCCCGCGGGTCACTTCAAATTCCTCCGGGTGTGGTCAGTCAAATTCCTCCACCCGCGAGGCAGGACAAGGGACTGTTAGTTTGAGTTTGTTTCCCGGGCAAGAGCTTC
>NZ_JASAUS010000855.1:0-219 GCF_029953005.1 Bradyrhizobium sp. Mp27
CGGAAAGCCAAATTGATCAACCAGGTCCTGGTAAATCGCCTGCGCGTTCCGCTTCAGCCGGACCTGTTCTTCGATCCACGTCCGATGCGCTTCGCAAGCCGAACGGGCCAGAGAGCTGGCCCCGCAAATTCGGACAGTAGCTTGAGTGGATTTTCTGCCTGACAGCGGCGAGGATTCTTGCTGCGAATCAGGAGCGAAGATGACGAAGAAGAGCCGCCG
>NZ_JASAUS010000856.1:0-219 GCF_029953005.1 Bradyrhizobium sp. Mp27
GTATCGTTGCCGAGCACCCGCGATCATTCGGTCGCGGCGAGACGGTCTACGACCCTTGGCACTATGTGCCCGTGCTGGTGCGCAAGCCCGGTGCCTTGCGTAATGGCGCTCCCTTCAAGGACTGGGTGCTGCCCGCAGCGATTGAGCGTGTACGGCGCAAACTCGCCGGTGCCGACGATGGCAATCGACAGATGGTCGACATCCTCAATGCGGTGCTGA
>NZ_JASAUS010000857.1:0-219 GCF_029953005.1 Bradyrhizobium sp. Mp27
GCGCCGGCGGAGCTCTTTATCGATGTAGCTCCAGTCGGGCACCGGCCGCTGCGGGCTCTGAGACGCTGGTCGTGGGGCCGGGAAAAGCAAAAGCTCCAGGTCTTCATCGGTAAGCGCGTATTTTACCGCACAGGCTACGCGCGCGGCTGGCCGCGGCGTCGCGTGACGCCGGGCCCCAGCAGTGTCATCGGAACGGCTTGGTTGACCTGAGCGTTCGAA
>NZ_JASAUS010000858.1:0-219 GCF_029953005.1 Bradyrhizobium sp. Mp27
GGCCTTCACACCATAACGCCGTGCGACATCACATACCCGGGCGTCGGGCTTCATGCTCTCGAAAACAGCGCGCCCCTTGATCTCCGCAGACCATAACCGGCCTCCAGAACGAGCTATGGCTGATTTTGGGTGACGCGGCCTGATCAGGCGGCGTGGCTTTCAGTGTTCGGAATGACTTCGATTCCGTCGATGAACTTTACACCGGCGATGACTTTCGGC
>NZ_JASAUS010000859.1:0-219 GCF_029953005.1 Bradyrhizobium sp. Mp27
TCTACAACAAACCCACGCGGCACCAGACTGGAGCGGTGGAGTGCTTGCTGCATGGCGTTGATTCTCCTCCAATCAAAGCGCCACGCATCCCCCAAACTGCATCAAAAGTGAGTCAGATGGGGTATTCGGCCTGTTGCTGAGCCCCGCGTTAGCAGGGTGCTGCGCTTCAGGTTGATGATAAACGTGGTCTGTTTTCGAACAGCCACAAGCATCAGACGG
>NZ_JASAUS010000860.1:0-219 GCF_029953005.1 Bradyrhizobium sp. Mp27
GCAGTAGCCGGTCAGGCAGGACGTTTATGTTCGACCCCTTTAGCCAGCAAGGGGCCGGGGAGTTGAACGTCTTGAAGCGACATCTGCAAAGCACCGTACTTACATTACTTGTCAATCGGCTTGCAAATTTGACCCTTCATCGGCGTCCAATTTTGACCCCTTTCCGCGGCGGGGTTTGCTGGTAGCGCTGGTCTCGTCGGAGCTGGCCGGGATAGCGGA
>NZ_JASAUS010000861.1:0-219 GCF_029953005.1 Bradyrhizobium sp. Mp27
TGATCTGGTCCAGCCGGGACCGGAACAGATCGTTCGAGCCTGTCGTCCTGTGCTTCTTTGGTCGCATCGGTCCCTCCGATGCAGCACAGAATCACGGTTCGCAGCGGCAGGTGTCAATCGGCGTTTGACTGGGACCCCCTATCGGCCTCCAAAAGGGACCCCTTTGATCGGCGTGCTCTGCTGGTAGCGCTCGGGTCGTCGGAGCTGGTCGGGGTTGCG
>NZ_JASAUS010000862.1:0-219 GCF_029953005.1 Bradyrhizobium sp. Mp27
GGTCCCGAAGGTGACGAAGCGGCCGACGAAGGTTGCCTGAAGCGTCTTGTTTTGCTGGCGATTGCGAGTGCGTTCGTGTAGCTCTGCGATATGGCGCTTCGCCCCGAAGATAGAGCTGGCCCCGGTTGTTTGGACAGCGCCCCGCTGGATTTAAGTGGATTCCTGCCGGGTTATGCTGAACGCGGGGCTTTACGGTTTTGTCGTTGCGTCGGGAGGGCG
>NZ_JASAUS010000863.1:0-219 GCF_029953005.1 Bradyrhizobium sp. Mp27
CCGAAAGTCATCGCCGGTGTAAAGTTCATCGACGGAATCGAAGTCATTCCGAACACTGAAAGCCACGCCGCCTGATCAGGCCGCGTCACCCAAAATCAGCCATAGCTCTGTGCCGGAGAGTTCAGGGCGTAGCGGTGGAAGAAGTCGTCGGTCTCAAGATACTGGACCTTGTGGCTTTGCAGGATCGCCTGATAGGCAATCGCCTTGGCGATGTGCGAC
>NZ_JASAUS010000864.1:0-219 GCF_029953005.1 Bradyrhizobium sp. Mp27
TCCGTCGTTGCCGCCTCCATACCCCCCGCCAACGATTTGCAAACACGTTGATCAACAGACTGCAATCCCCACGCCAAACCTTTGCGAGTGGGACGCGAACGTCGCTTACGACAAATGCATCGCCTACGCCAAGGCTCATCGCCATCCGGAGCTGACCGATCAGACGATCTGGGACGTGTTCGAAGCCGAACGCCCCAAACTCGTTCCCTATGCCGGCCG
>NZ_JASAUS010000865.1:0-219 GCF_029953005.1 Bradyrhizobium sp. Mp27
GTTCTCAACCTGCCCCTTCTCCCAGCCAGACGCCGGCGTGCAGGCGACTGGATCGACCAGATAGTGGCTGCACATCTGCAAAAACCGGCGATTGTAAAGACGCCCTTTACCCCCGCGGGTCACTTCAAATTCCTCCGGGTGTGGTCAGTCAAATTCCTCCACCCGCGAGGCAGGACAAGGGACTGTTAGTTTGAGTTTGTTTCCCGGGCAAGAGCTTCA
>NZ_JASAUS010000866.1:0-219 GCF_029953005.1 Bradyrhizobium sp. Mp27
TGAAGCTCTTGCCCGGGAAACAAACTCAAACTAACAGTCCCTTGTCCTGCCTCGCGGGTGGAGGAATTTGACTGACCACACCCGGAGGAATTTGAAGTGACCCGCGGGGATGTAGTTGCGGTAGGCCTGAACGCGCCGTTGCACGTGATGCTCACTGGTTGCGCCGGTCTGCCAGACGATCTTGAACCACACCTGACCTCGGGTCCGCTTCTGATCAAG
>NZ_JASAUS010000867.1:0-219 GCF_029953005.1 Bradyrhizobium sp. Mp27
CACGGGCCTCGTTTTGGTCTACAAGCGCCTTGGCCGCGATGGTCGTTTCGAGTGGCCGCAGATCAGCGACGGCGTCATGCATCTGACGCGCGTGCAGTTCGAAGCGCTGTTTGAAGGGCTGAACTGGAAGCGAGTGGGCGAACGGATTGTCGCGACGCCAGCTGCGGCGAACTGACTCAGACCCGACAACCTGTTTCGCGCGGGGCTTTGGGATGATAG
>NZ_JASAUS010000868.1:0-219 GCF_029953005.1 Bradyrhizobium sp. Mp27
AGTCTCGGTCATGGCGTATCGCTCTCCTCGAGAGGTTCTGGCAGGCTCGTCACCCGCCTCGATACGCCGCCTTCCTCACACCGTCATCACCCAGATTCCGCCATAGCTCCTCCAGAACGCGTCCGGCGCGTAAGCTTCCCCACAAAGCCATCAGCTTCGGCTTCCTCCCCCGATTGTTCCATCGCCTTCAGTCTCCTCTCGGCTCTCTGACAAGCCAAG
>NZ_JASAUS010000869.1:0-219 GCF_029953005.1 Bradyrhizobium sp. Mp27
GCCACGGATCTCCTTCTCGATCGCATAGAGTGCGGCGATGCGCGCGAGAACGGCTTCGGCGATGGGTGAGCCGGCTTTCGGAGTCGCTGCGATGATCTTGCGCCTTGAGTGCCCCGCGGGTCACTTCAAATTCCTCCGGGTGTGGTCAGTCAAATTCCTCCACCCGCGAGGCAGGACAAGGGACTGTTAGTTTGAGTTTGTTTCCCGGGCAAGAGCTTC
>NZ_JASAUS010000870.1:0-219 GCF_029953005.1 Bradyrhizobium sp. Mp27
ATCGCGCGGAGCGTGGGCGTCAGCAACGGCGTTGTGCACAGCTACCTGAGCCGCGCCCGCTCTGCTGGGTTGAGCTGGCCGCTTCCGGAGGGAATGACCGATGAAGACCTGTGTGTTTCGGCATGGAATAAGGACCCCGTTTTCGGGGTGATCGGCATCCAATCGGGACCCCGGGATAAGGGTCCACAGTGGCTTCCATCGAGTCATGGAAGCCGAGGT
>NZ_JASAUS010000871.1:0-219 GCF_029953005.1 Bradyrhizobium sp. Mp27
ACCTCGGCTTCCATGACTCGATGGAAGCCACTGTGGACCCTTATCCCGGGGTCCCGATTGGATGCCGATCACCCCGAAAACGGGGTCCTTATTCCATGCCGAAACACAACGGTCTTCCATTGGTTGATCTGACCGCGCCCGCACCGTCCCCATTGCGCGACGATATCGTGCGGCGGTTTCCGATCACCTCCTCCGATGCTCAGATCGGGGCGTTGAATC
>NZ_JASAUS010000872.1:0-219 GCF_029953005.1 Bradyrhizobium sp. Mp27
TAAACGTCCTGCCTGACCGGCTACTGCTGTTCAGCGGCGCTGACGGCGATCATCAGGTGGGGGAGTTTCAAGTGACCATACCCGGGGGATTTTGACCGACCCACGGGGGTACCTGCAGGCCCGCATGGAAGATCACAGCGAATGCATGCTGGTGCTGATTGGCACCACGCCGGAAGGCAAGAAGGAGCTGATCGGCTTCCAGGTCGGCGTGCGCGAGAG
>NZ_JASAUS010000873.1:0-219 GCF_029953005.1 Bradyrhizobium sp. Mp27
GAAGCTCTTGCCCGGGAAACAAACTCAAACTAACAGTCCCTTGTCCTGCCTCGCGGGTGGAGGAATTTGACTGACCACACCCGGAGGAATTTGAAGTGACCCGCGGGGGGAGTCGCGGTCGTGCCGCGTCCAAAGAAACCGGCGCGAGCGGCCTATTAGACGCGGTAGGTGATCAGCCTCCGAAACGAGACTATCAAGCATGAAGAGATCGAGCGCGAG
>NZ_JASAUS010000874.1:0-218 GCF_029953005.1 Bradyrhizobium sp. Mp27
AAACGTCCTGCCTGACCGGCTACTGCTGTTCAGCGGCGCTGACGGCGATCATCAGGTGGGGGAGTTTCAAGTGACCATACCCGGGGGATTTTGACCGACCCACGGGGCCATCGCCGACCACATGCCCAGCGCCCATCGCCGCTACGGCAAATGGACCCCCGCCGCGGTGATCGCCGCCGGCGAGCGGATCGGTCCTTCGACAGCAGCGTTTTTCCAGG
>NZ_JASAUS010000875.1:0-218 GCF_029953005.1 Bradyrhizobium sp. Mp27
GAAGCTCTTGCCCGGGAAACAAACTCAAACTAACAGTCCCTTGTCCTGCCTCGCGGGTGGAGGAATTTGACTGACCACACCCGGAGGAATTTGAAGTGACCCGCGGGGGTACACGCCATCGGCCCAGATGTAGACATAGCGACGCGCCGACAGATCGCGTCTCTGCCAGCGTTCGTACTCGACCTGCCAATCGGCCTTCAGGCCGGCGATCACCGAAG
>NZ_JASAUS010000876.1:0-218 GCF_029953005.1 Bradyrhizobium sp. Mp27
TCAGCACCGCATTGAGGATGTCGACCATCTGTCGATTGCCATCGTCGGCACCGGCGAGTTTGCGCCGTACACGCTCAATCGCTGCGGGCAGCACCCAGTCCTTGAAGGGAGAGAGCTGGCCCCGGTTGTTTGGACAGCGCCCCGCTGGATTTAAGTGGATTCCTGCCGGGTTATGCTGAACGCGGGGCTTTACGGTTTTGTCGTTGCGTCGGGAGGGC
>NZ_JASAUS010000877.1:0-218 GCF_029953005.1 Bradyrhizobium sp. Mp27
AAGATCGCCCCTCAAACGATCCTGACGCCCGGTTCGCCAAGCGGCAAGGCAAAAGCGGCTCGACCTTCGGTTACAAGGCCCATGTGGGCGTCGACGAAGGATCCGGCCTGACCACGCCCGCCAACATCAACGACACCACGCCAGCCGATGGCCTGATCCGCGGCGACGAAGCCGTGGTGTGGGCCGATGCGGCTTACGACACCCATGCCCGACGGGCC
>NZ_JASAUS010000878.1:0-218 GCF_029953005.1 Bradyrhizobium sp. Mp27
CTTGCCTGACGCCACTGGATCGCTCAGCTCGATCGACACGAAATCCGCCGCGTCGTCCGTGACCAATGCGAGCCGGCCAGCACGCGCCAATCTGCGCCACGTCGTCAACTGAGCTATGGCTGATTTTGGGTGACGCGGCCTGATCAGGCGGCGTGGCTTTCAGTGTTCGGAATGACTTCGATTCCGTCGATGAACTTTACACCGGCGATGACTTTCGG
>NZ_JASAUS010000879.1:0-218 GCF_029953005.1 Bradyrhizobium sp. Mp27
CGGCGCGCTCACCAAGGCGGGCCTGCTGAGCGCAAAGCGATGATCGACCGCGGTCATGATCTTTCTATCGTGCGCCAGGCGAAGGTCCTGAAGCTGGCTCGCAGCACGGTCGAGCTATGGCGGAATCTGGGTGATGACGGTGTGAGGAAGGCGGCGTATCGAGGCGGGTGACGAGCCTGCCAGAACCTCTCGAGGAGAGCGATACGCCATGACCGAGA
>NZ_JASAUS010000880.1:0-218 GCF_029953005.1 Bradyrhizobium sp. Mp27
ACGGACGTGCGGTGGAGTGCCTGATCAAGGATCGCCATGCGCTGCTCGCCTTCTTCGACTTCCCTGCTGAGCACTGGATCCACCTACGCAGCTCGAACCCGATCGAGAGCGAGAGCTGGCCCCGCAAATTCGGACAGTAGCTTGAGTGGATTTTCTGCCTGACAGCGGCGAGGATTCTTGCTGCGAATCAGGAGCGAAGATGACGAAGAAGAGCCGCC
>NZ_JASAUS010000881.1:0-218 GCF_029953005.1 Bradyrhizobium sp. Mp27
AAGCTCTTGCCCGGGAAACAAACTCAAACTAACAGTCCCTTGTCCTGCCTCGCGGGTGGAGGAATTTGACTGACCACACCCGGAGGAATTTGAAGTGACCCGCGGGGGTCGATCGCAAGACGATCCGGCGTTATCAGGCGCTGCGGGCCGGTGCGGAGGCAAATTCCCCCGGGGAAGTGACCACCGGCTCGGTGAGCGCGGACGGCCAAATTCCTCCA
>NZ_JASAUS010000882.1:0-218 GCF_029953005.1 Bradyrhizobium sp. Mp27
TCTCGGTCATGGCGTATCGCTCTCCTCGAGAGGTTCTGGCAGGCTCGTCACCCGCCTCGATACGCCGCCTTCCTCACACCGTCATCACCCAGATTCCGCCATAGCTCCGCAGACAGTCCGGACGACTTCGGTGAAGATGCGGAAGGGAGCGACAGGCAGCGGCCGCAGGTGCGGCTTCTCTTCCTGGAACATCGCCTCGACCTGACGGCGCGTGCTGC
>NZ_JASAUS010000883.1:0-218 GCF_029953005.1 Bradyrhizobium sp. Mp27
TCTCGGTCATGGCGTATCGCTCTCCTCGAGAGGTTCTGGCAGGCTCGTCACCCGCCTCGATACGCCGCCTTCCTCACACCGTCATCACCCAGATTCCGCCATAGCTCATGTGTTCCTGAAGCTGCTTGAGGCTCGTGAAGGAGGTGCCGCTGAGCGACTGCCCCTGCAAGATGGAAAACCATACTTCGACCTGATTGAGCCATGACGCACTTGTCGGC
>NZ_JASAUS010000884.1:0-218 GCF_029953005.1 Bradyrhizobium sp. Mp27
CCGAAAGTCATCGCCGGTGTAAAGTTCATCGACGGAATCGAAGTCATTCCGAACACTGAAAGCCACGCCGCCTGATCAGGCCGCGTCACCCAAAATCAGCCATAGCTCAGCGCCGTACGAACGCAGCTTATCCGTGATCATAACGCGCGGCGGCGTGCCGGCGCATTTCAAGAGCTTCTTCATGAGAAGCTGCGCAGCGCGCGAGTCTCTTCGGCGCT
>NZ_JASAUS010000885.1:0-218 GCF_029953005.1 Bradyrhizobium sp. Mp27
CGCACCGGAAGTCAACAGGACGCACAGCAAGCACAATCCGCAGTCCCTGCGCCGGAATGATCATGCGCCGCGCTCGATCGCAGTCACGATCTCCGCGATCCGCACCGCCGAGAGCTATGGCTGATTTTGGGTGACGCGGCCTGATCAGGCGGCGTGGCTTTCAGTGTTCGGAATGACTTCGATTCCGTCGATGAACTTTACACCGGCGATGACTTTCG
>NZ_JASAUS010000886.1:0-218 GCF_029953005.1 Bradyrhizobium sp. Mp27
GGCCTCATCAATTTGGATCACCTGACCCATGGCATTCCCATCGTTCATTCAAAGCTCCTTCATTCTAGAGGAAGCCGTCAATCCTGAAAGTGCGAAAGACTCTGTACGTTAGAGCTGGCCCCGGTTGTTTGGACAGCGCCCCGCTGGATTTAAGTGGATTCCTGCCGGGTTATGCTGAACGCGGGGCTTTACGGTTTTGTCGTTGCGTCGGGAGGGCG
>NZ_JASAUS010000887.1:0-218 GCF_029953005.1 Bradyrhizobium sp. Mp27
GCCCTCCCGACGCAACGACAAAACCGTAAAGCCCCGCGTTCAGCATAACCCGGCAGGAATCCACTTAAATCCAGCGGGGCGCTGTCCAAACAACCGGGGCCAGCTCTAAATACCACATCAAATACGGACGTGCGGTGGAGTGCCTGATCAAGGATCGCCATGCGCTGCTCGCCTTCTTCGACTTCCCTGCTGAGCACTGGATCCACCTACGCAGCTCG
>NZ_JASAUS010000888.1:0-218 GCF_029953005.1 Bradyrhizobium sp. Mp27
GTTGCGCCAGCTCCGCCAGTGTCTTGTCGCCTTTGACCGCAGCCAAAGCAACCTTCGCCTTGAATGCCGGAGAATGCGTCCGGCGGCTCTTCTTCGTCATCTTCGCTCCTGCCCCGCGGGTCACTTCAAATTCCTCCGGGTGTGGTCAGTCAAATTCCTCCACCCGCGAGGCAGGACAAGGGACTGTTAGTTTGAGTTTGTTTCCCGGGCAAGAGCTT
>NZ_JASAUS010000889.1:0-218 GCF_029953005.1 Bradyrhizobium sp. Mp27
GAGCTGGTCGATGCCCGTATCGACGATCGGACGGTCGAGATCTTCCACAAGGGCCAGCGGATCGCCAGCCATGCCCGCGCGCCCAACCGACGCGGACACACCACCATCGCCCCCGCGGGTCACTTCAAATTCCTCCGGGTGTGGTCAGTCAAATTCCTCCACCCGCGAGGCAGGACAAGGGACTGTTAGTTTGAGTTTGTTTCCCGGGCAAGAGCTTC
>NZ_JASAUS010000890.1:0-218 GCF_029953005.1 Bradyrhizobium sp. Mp27
GGCGGCTCTTCTTCGTCATCTTCGCTCCTGATTCGCAGCAAGAATCCTCGCCGCTGTCAGGCAGAAAATCCACTCAAGCTACTGTCCGAATTTGCGGGGCCAGCTCTGATCTCCCCTCTGACCCTGCGGCTCTTGCCGAGATGGTGCTGGCTTTCGAAGGCGAGAACGATGATCTGCGCGCAGAGATCGCCACGTTGAAGAGCCTGATCTTCGGCGCA
>NZ_JASAUS010000891.1:0-218 GCF_029953005.1 Bradyrhizobium sp. Mp27
GTCTCGGTCATGGCGTATCGCTCTCCTCGAGAGGTTCTGGCAGGCTCGTCACCCGCCTCGATACGCCGCCTTCCTCACACCGTCATCACCCAGATTCCGCCATAGCTCGTCCTCGTAGCCGCAGCAGATCGCGAACATGCGCGCGCGGAACATATCGACCAGGCTGTGCACGACCCGCGTCGGATCGCGCCGATCCGGGAACACCCGGGCCAGATTGT
>NZ_JASAUS010000892.1:0-218 GCF_029953005.1 Bradyrhizobium sp. Mp27
GGTCGTCAGGCGGCGAAAAGCCGAAGGCAATCCTGTGCGCCTCGTCAGACAAGATGTGCGGCCGCATCAATCGGGCCCAAAAGCCGCACTCTCACGAATAGGACGGGTTAGATGCCCGACGTTTACCTACGTGCAATTGAGCCGCTGATCGCGATCGTCTTAGCTAGGGTATGCGGTAGCGCTCCCGCTATCGCTGCCCTCCTTGGGCGTTTCCTCCC
>NZ_JASAUS010000893.1:0-218 GCF_029953005.1 Bradyrhizobium sp. Mp27
GTTATGGTCTGCGGAGATCAAGGGGCGCGCTGTTTTCGAGAGCATGAAGCCCGACGCCCGGGTATGTGATGTCGCACGGCGTTATGGTGTGAAGGCCCAGCAGTTGACGAGAGCTATGGCGGAATCTGGGTGATGACGGTGTGAGGAAGGCGGCGTATCGAGGCGGGTGACGAGCCTGCCAGAACCTCTCGAGGAGAGCGATACGCCATGACCGAGAC
>NZ_JASAUS010000894.1:0-218 GCF_029953005.1 Bradyrhizobium sp. Mp27
CTCGGGCCGCGACGAAGCCTTCCTGATTGAGTATTGCCGCGATCTCGCCATCCATCTTGTGTTCAGCGTTCAACTCGACGATCCGTTGCCGCAACCGATCAATGTCGATGTCCCCGTGGGTCGGTCAAAATCCCCCGGGTATGGTCACTTGAAACTCCCCCACCTGATGATCGCCGTCAGCGCCGCTGAACAGCAGTAGCCGGTCAGGCAGGACGTTT
>NZ_JASAUS010000895.1:0-217 GCF_029953005.1 Bradyrhizobium sp. Mp27
TAAGACGGGTTAAGTTGAAGAAAGATTGAGTGACTCCCGATCATTTCTGTGCCGAAACGTGGAGTCGCGGTCGTGCCGCGTCCAAAGAAACCGGCGCGAGCGGCCTATTAGCCCGTCTTATTCGTAAGAGTGCGCCTGAGGGCTGGCGAGCGTGGTGTAAAGCGCTGATACGGCGTAGGATTCGGTTGTGAAGCCAACCCCATCACCTCCAACCGCG
>NZ_JASAUS010000896.1:0-217 GCF_029953005.1 Bradyrhizobium sp. Mp27
CTTGATCAGAAGCGGACCCGAGGTCAGGTGTGGTTCAAGATCGTCTGGCAGACCGGCGCAACCAGTGAGCATCACGTGCAACGGCGCGTTCAGGCCTACCGCAACTACATCGACATTGATCGGTTGCGGCAACGGATCGTCGAGTTGAACGCTGAACACAAGATGGATGGCGAGATCGCGGCAATACTCAATCAGGAAGGCTTCGTCGCGGCCCGAG
>NZ_JASAUS010000897.1:0-217 GCF_029953005.1 Bradyrhizobium sp. Mp27
TTGTTCCATCGCCTTCAGTCTCCTCTCGGCTCTCTGACAAGCCAAGGATCGCAGAGCGAAAGCCGAAGCGAAACCAGTCAATCAAATGGGAGAAAAGCTCCGCTTACAGTGATCGCGACCGGCACAAAGCCAGGTGGCACATCTCCGTCCCGGCGCTCCGCGAGCTTCACCCGCGTGGTCTGACGACGCCACAGAAACAACAGGCTTGGGCTGATGT
>NZ_JASAUS010000898.1:0-217 GCF_029953005.1 Bradyrhizobium sp. Mp27
TCCACGCACAGCACAATGGCCTTCGCCGGCGGCGCGACATAGAGGCCGACAACATCGGCGGCTTTGGCCGTAAAGTTCGGGTCGTTGCTCTCGCACCAGGACTTGCGAGCCCCGCGGGTCACTTCAAATTCCTCCGGGTGTGGTCAGTCAAATTCCTCCACCCGCGAGGCAGGACAAGGGACTGTTAGTTTGAGTTTGTTTCCCGGGCAAGAGCTTC
>NZ_JASAUS010000899.1:0-217 GCF_029953005.1 Bradyrhizobium sp. Mp27
AGCAGGCCGGCCTCCTCGAGCATCTCCATGTCCGGAAGATCGCGCAGCGTCTGCAGGCCGAAGTGCGACAGGAACGCTTTTGTCGTCACGTAGGTGTAGGGGGCCCCTAGCCCGTCCTATTCGTGAGAGTGCGGCTTTTTGGCCCGATTGATGCGGCCGCACATCTTGTCTGACGAGGCGCACAGGATTGCCTTCGGCTTTTCACCGCCTGACCACC
>NZ_JASAUS010000900.1:0-217 GCF_029953005.1 Bradyrhizobium sp. Mp27
GCAGCAACGATCGCAGCATACGCGCTCCCGCGAAGGGATAATCGAGATGCAGCTCATCGAGCCGACGCATCAAGGCAAGGTCCTCGGCCGAAACTGGCCGAGGTTCATAGTCCCCGTGGGTCGGTCAAAATCCCCCGGGTATGGTCACTTGAAACTCCCCCACCTGATGATCGCCGTCAGCGCCGCTGAACAGCAGTAGCCGGTCAGGCAGGACGTT
>NZ_JASAUS010000901.1:0-217 GCF_029953005.1 Bradyrhizobium sp. Mp27
GGAGATGGTGTTCGACGCCCACGACCGAGCGTTCGCGCTGTTCAAGGGCACCTGCACCCGCGGCATCTACGACAACATGAAGACCGCCGTGGAGACGATCTTCGTCGGTAAAGGGCGTCTTTACAATCGCCGGTTTTTGCAGATGTGCAGCCACTATCTGGTCGATCCAGTCGCCTGCACGCCGGCGTCTGGCTGGGAGAAGGGGCAGGTTGAGAAC
>NZ_JASAUS010000902.1:0-217 GCF_029953005.1 Bradyrhizobium sp. Mp27
GTTCTCGGGTTCGATCACCTGCTCGATGCGCGGCAGGTGCGCGGGAAAGGCACGGGCAGCGCGCCTGGTCCGGCGGCTGGACGGCGCCGTGCCGGCGCGGCGCGCACGATCAGAGCTGGCCCCGCAAATTCGGACAGTAGCTTGAGTGGATTTTCTGCCTGACAGCGGCGAGGATTCTTGCTGCGAATCAGGAGCGAAGATGACGAAGAAGAGCCGC
>NZ_JASAUS010000903.1:0-217 GCF_029953005.1 Bradyrhizobium sp. Mp27
ACCTGCTTTGTTACGAAGCAGGCAGCGCAACAGACCAACCTGTAGGGGGTCAATTTTGGACGCCGATCCCCCGGCTTAGGGGGTCAATATTGCAAGCCGAATGACAGTCGGTCTCAAGATACTGGACCTTGTGGCTTTGCAGGATCGCCTGATAGGCAATCGCCTTGGCGATGTGCGACTTCCCGGTGCCAGGTTTGCCAACAAGCAGAGCGTTCTC
>NZ_JASAUS010000904.1:0-217 GCF_029953005.1 Bradyrhizobium sp. Mp27
GGGGCCGGGGAGTTGAACGTCTTGAAGCGACATCTGCAAAGCACCGTACTTACATTACTTGATCGCAACACCAGCCAGCGCGAGATTCACCGGCTGACGGGTGTCGATCGCCCCGTGGGTCGGTCAAAATCCCCCGGGTATGGTCACTTGAAACTCCCCCACCTGATGATCGCCGTCAGCGCCGCTGAACAGCAGTAGCCGGTCAGGCAGGACGTTT
>NZ_JASAUS010000905.1:0-217 GCF_029953005.1 Bradyrhizobium sp. Mp27
GCCGGAGGCCATGGCGTGGTGCGAGACCAACGGCATCGACTACATCTTCGGTCTGTCCGGCACCAAGCCTCTCGCCAGAAAAGTCGACGAGGTCGCCGACGACATCCGCACCCGACGCGCCATCGAGAACCTGCCGGTTCTGCGTGGCTATACCGAGACCCGCCACAAGGCAAAGTCCTGGGATCGCGAACGGCGCACTGTCGCCCGTATTGAGGCG
>NZ_JASAUS010000906.1:0-217 GCF_029953005.1 Bradyrhizobium sp. Mp27
GATCGCCCTGGCAAGCAGGTCCCGCGCGCCGGCACGAACGATATCGGTCAGTGGATCATCAACCGCGGACGGCTGACGGAAAGCAAGAACATTGGTAGTCTCGGTCATGGCCCCGTGGGTCGGTCAAAATCCCCCGGGTATGGTCACTTGAAACTCCCCCACCTGATGATCGCCGTCAGCGCCGCTGAACAGCAGTAGCCGGTCAGGCAGGACGTTT
>NZ_JASAUS010000907.1:0-216 GCF_029953005.1 Bradyrhizobium sp. Mp27
AGCCGCCACCGCAAGGGTTTGCGCGCTGGACCGGCCCCCTGCTGGCCGAGGCGCTGGGCGATGTCGATGTCCAATATGTCTGGCGGTTCCTGCGCAGCCACAAGATTGACCGTAAGCGCGTATTTTACCGCACAGGCTACGCGCGCGGCTGGCCGCGGCGTCGCGTGACGCCGGGCCCCAGCAGTGTCATCGGAACGGCTTGGTTGACCTGAGCGT
>NZ_JASAUS010000908.1:0-216 GCF_029953005.1 Bradyrhizobium sp. Mp27
TACACCGGCGATGACTTTCGGCAACTGGTTCGTGCTCTTCAATCGCCGCCAGGTCTTCGATGCGGCGTCGATGAGCTTGAACACCATCAGCTTCGCGGTTTGTTGCGACAGAGCTGGCCCCGGTTGTTTGGACAGCGCCCCGCTGGATTTAAGTGGATTCCTGCCGGGTTATGCTGAACGCGGGGCTTTACGGTTTTGTCGTTGCGTCGGGAGGGC
>NZ_JASAUS010000909.1:0-216 GCF_029953005.1 Bradyrhizobium sp. Mp27
CGCGCCCATTGCCTGTCGTTCAGCCAAAACAAACCAGCGCGCATTCTCTCGCCCCCGAATCAACACGTAGGCAAGAGAATCACGTGGCGCTATTTAGGTACAGACCCTAGGTGAGGTTGCAGCTGCCGGCAGGTGATGGGCTGCTGCAAAGGATCGACCTAATCACCCCGACCGAGACTCGTCAGCTTCTCGAAAGGTAGCGCGCCTAGCGTGAGG
>NZ_JASAUS010000910.1:0-216 GCF_029953005.1 Bradyrhizobium sp. Mp27
CTCCCGTCGAGATCTGCTTGGGCACCAGTCCGAGCCAGGCGCCGAAGTCACGGCCTTTGGAGAAGACGTCTCCAGTGCCGATCGCGGCCACCATGGCGCTCGAAATGATCGTAAGCGCGTATTTTACCGCACAGGCTACGCGCGCGGCTGGCCGCGGCGTCGCGTGACGCCGGGCCCCAGCAGTGTCATCGGAACGGCTTGGTTGACCTGAGCGTT
>NZ_JASAUS010000911.1:0-216 GCF_029953005.1 Bradyrhizobium sp. Mp27
GATCGAGATAACGACCTCGTCCAGATGCCATTTGTCACCGCGGGCGGGAGCGCGCTGGCGGATCCGATCGGAGAACGGCTTGCCGAATTTCCGTCCCCACTGGCGCACGGTTTCATAGGTCACGCCAATGCCACGCGCCGCCAGCATTTCCTCGACCATGCGCAAGCTTAAGGGAAACCGGAAATACAACCAAACGGCATAGCTGATCACTTCCGG
>NZ_JASAUS010000912.1:0-216 GCF_029953005.1 Bradyrhizobium sp. Mp27
ACGTCAACGCGTACAACGACAAAGCCGAGCCCTTCGTCTGGACCAAGAAAAAGGTCCGTCAACGCCGCTTCAAAGGCCGCCGTATCACTCAGCTCTGATTCCGGGTACTAGTACCCACTTTTCTTGGAACGTGAGTCGTGATTCAAGGTCGGGATGATACCCGAAGCAAGAGAAGTCCACCTTTCGAGGAAAGATCGCAAGGTGCTTGAGGCGTGC
>NZ_JASAUS010000913.1:0-216 GCF_029953005.1 Bradyrhizobium sp. Mp27
GACAAGGTCGCCAAATCCGTGCAGGGCCCCATGAAGAACGACCTGCGGAACATCTATCTGGCCCCACACCGGGCCGAAGCTGAAACCGCGATCGACGTCTTCGTCGAGAAAAGAGCTGGCCCCGCAAATTCGGACAGTAGCTTGAGTGGATTTTCTGCCTGACAGCGGCGAGGATTCTTGCTGCGAATCAGGAGCGAAGATGACGAAGAAGAGCCG
>NZ_JASAUS010000914.1:0-216 GCF_029953005.1 Bradyrhizobium sp. Mp27
TACGCCGCATCAGCGCTTTACCCCTCAGGCGCACTCTTACGAATAAGACGGGTTAAGTTGAAGAAAGATTGAGTGACTCCCGATCATTTCTGTGCCGAAACGTGGAGTCGCCCCGTGGGTCGGTCAAAATCCCCCGGGTATGGTCACTTGAAACTCCCCCACCTGATGATCGCCGTCAGCGCCGCTGAACAGCAGTAGCCGGTCAGGCAGGACGTT
>NZ_JASAUS010000915.1:0-215 GCF_029953005.1 Bradyrhizobium sp. Mp27
TCAACGCATACAACGACAGAGCCGAGCCCTTCGTCTGGACCAAGAAAAAGGTCCGTCAACGCCGTTTCAAAGGCCGCCGTATCACTCAGCTCTGATTCCGGGTACTAGCGGTTCGCCAGCTTGACCGATCGAAAAGCGGTCGCGCAAGCCGTGGTCCCCCGACACACGGGCTTTCTAACTCAACGATGCTGCGATATTTTAAAAGCCATGCCTCG
>NZ_JASAUS010000916.1:0-215 GCF_029953005.1 Bradyrhizobium sp. Mp27
TCTGGCGATGGCCGAGCGGCGTCTCGGTTTGGCCAACAATCTGGCCCGGGTGTTCCCGGATCGGCGCGATCCGACGCGGGTCGTGCACAGCCTGGTCGATATGCTCCGCGCGCGCATGTTCGCGATCTGCTGCGGCTACGAGGACGCCGACGACCTCGATCATCTGCGGTCCGATCCCGCATTCAAGCTGGCCTGCGGACGGCTGCCGGACACGG
>NZ_JASAUS010000917.1:0-215 GCF_029953005.1 Bradyrhizobium sp. Mp27
GTGTATCGCTTGCGCTCGAGCTCTCGTTCTGCACTGGAGCGTAGCGCATTGTTCGTCTGCTGCTGCACCCGGCGGGAGCGCGACAAGGCATCGAGTTCGGCCGGCGCTAGTACCCGGAATCAGAGCTGAGTGATACGGCGGCCTTTGAAACGGCGTTGACGGACCTTTTTCTTGGTCCAGACGAAGGGCTCGGCTCTGTCGTTGTATGCGTTGAC
>NZ_JASAUS010000918.1:0-215 GCF_029953005.1 Bradyrhizobium sp. Mp27
TCTCGGTCATGGCGTATCGCTCTCCTCGAGAGGTTCTGGCAGGCTCGTCACCCGCCTCGATACGCCGCCTTCCTCACACCGTCATCACCCAGATTCCGCCATAGCTCTCCGGCACAACGCGAGGTCCGGCTGCGAACCATCATCGACTGCGATCTCCTCGTGCTGGACGATCTATTCCTCGCACGCGCCATCCCCGACGACGCCGGCACTTTGCT
>NZ_JASAUS010000919.1:0-214 GCF_029953005.1 Bradyrhizobium sp. Mp27
GACGCGCGGTCCACGCACCCGTTGTTTAGCGGGAGGAGGTCCCTCGCGGGACGATGGACGAGATGAGTTCGCTTTGGGCTCTTGTACGGTCGCGTCCTTGCGATCAGCACGCGAGTCAGATTGTTCCGTCTCGTTCTACTGATCCCATGCTGGGAGAGCCATACGGCTGATCCCGAAGAGAAGCACGGCCCCGCGAGCGGTACCGAACCCAAGG
>NZ_JASAUS010000920.1:0-214 GCF_029953005.1 Bradyrhizobium sp. Mp27
TCAACGCATACAACGACAGAGCCGAGCCCTTCGTCTGGACCAAGAAAAAGGTCCGTCAACGCCGTTTCAAAGGCCGCCGTATCACTCAGCTCTGATTCCGGGTACTAGGTCCGCGGTGCGCCCCCGCCGACGATAATCCCCTTGATCCCAAGCCGGGGGTTAGAAAACCGCGATTAGACGGTCCCTGTGACCTTTAGCACCGAGGCGCCTGGAC
>NZ_JASAUS010000921.1:0-214 GCF_029953005.1 Bradyrhizobium sp. Mp27
GAGCTGGTCGATGCCCGTATCGACGATCGGACGGTCGAGATCTTCCACAAGGGCCAGCGGATCGCCAGCCATGCCCGCGCGCCCAACCGACGCGGACACACCACCATCGCCGACCACATGCCCAGCGCCCATCGCCGCTACGGCAAATGGACCCCCGCCGCGGTGATCGCCGCCGGCGAGCGGATCGGTCCTTCGACAGCAGCGTTTTTCCAGG
>NZ_JASAUS010000922.1:0-213 GCF_029953005.1 Bradyrhizobium sp. Mp27
TCGGGCTTCATGCTCTCGAAAACAGCGCGCCCCTTGATCTCCGCAGACCATAACCGGCCTCCAGAACGCGTCCGGCGCGTAAGCTTCCCTACAAAGCCATCAGCTTCGGCTCAAGCCGCGCCGAACTGTTTGCCGAACTCGACAAACCCAAGCTAACCCCGCTGCCAGATCAGCCTTATGCCTTCGCACGCTGGAAGCGCTGCCGCCTCGCTC
>NZ_JASAUS010000923.1:0-213 GCF_029953005.1 Bradyrhizobium sp. Mp27
GGAGAAGGGGCAAGTCGAGAACCAGGTCGGGCTGGTCCGGGAACGCTTCTTCACGCCGCGGCTGCGGTTCAAAACCCTCGACGAGTTAAACGCCTGGCTGCTCGACAAATGCATCGCCTACGCCAAGGCTCATCGCCATCCGGAGCTGACCGATCAGACGATCTGGGACGTGTTCGAAGCCGAACGCCCCAAACTCGTTCCCTATGCCGGCCG
>NZ_JASAUS010000924.1:0-213 GCF_029953005.1 Bradyrhizobium sp. Mp27
CTCGGACGACGCAAAAACTGAGATATGGATTGCGTTGGCTAAGCCGAGCCAGGCGCCGACCCTGGTACTCGCCGCCGTTCCAGAAGGCTGGACTGCAGCTGTTTTAGATGTCCCGATCACCGCAGAGCAGCAGGGAATGTTTGAAGAGCTTAACCTTCAGCCTGGTGATGTCCAGAGGTTGCAGGGCGCCTACGTAGGCGTACGCCGCTCGCT
>NZ_JASAUS010000925.1:0-213 GCF_029953005.1 Bradyrhizobium sp. Mp27
GCCGGCTGGATCAGCGCATCGATAGCCTCTCCGGCGAGATCGAAGCACTGGCCCGTCAAGATCAGGCATGTTCGCGCCTGATGACGGTGCCTGGCATCGGGCCGATCATTTCGAGCGCCATGGTGGCCGCGATCGGCACTGGAGACGTCTTCTCCAAAGGCCGTGACTTCGGCGCCTGGCTCGGACTGGTGCCCAAGCAGATCTCGACGGGAG
>NZ_JASAUS010000926.1:0-212 GCF_029953005.1 Bradyrhizobium sp. Mp27
GCTCGCGCGGGTAGCTATCCATCCATGCGTCGACCAAAATGTAGGTCAGCCGGATCACGTCGCGCAGGCGCGGCGCATTCTCCAGGCGTGACAGCGTCGGTTGGGAACACAAATCCCGGCCCGTGTCCGGTAGGCGACCGCAGGCCAGCTTGAATGCGGGATCGGACCGCAGATGATCGAGGTCGTCGGCGTCCTCGTAGCCGCAGCAGATC
>NZ_JASAUS010000927.1:0-212 GCF_029953005.1 Bradyrhizobium sp. Mp27
GGCCATCGCCAGAAGCATCACGCCCCCGTTCGAGGTCAGGCGACCGCCATCGAAGGCAGCTGTGACTTTCTTGGCGTGAACGGCTGGAAACGAGAAGGGCAGAATCGTATCGTCGGTCATGGCGGGCGTGGCGTTCGCGGTTGGAGGTGATGGGGTTGGCTTCGCAACCGAATCCTACGCCGCATCAGCGCTTTACCCCTCAGGCGCACTCT
>NZ_JASAUS010000928.1:0-212 GCF_029953005.1 Bradyrhizobium sp. Mp27
ACGCATACAACGACAGAGCCGAGCCCTTCGTCTGGACCAAGAAAAAGGTCCGTCAACGCCGTTTCAAAGGCCGCCGTATCACTCAGCTCTGATTCCGGGTACTAGCCCGTCTTATTCGCGAGAGGGCGCCTGAGAGGCTGGCGAGCGTGGTGTAAAGCGCTGATGCGGCGTAGGATTCGGTTGCGAAGCCACCCCATCACCTTCAACCGCGA
>NZ_JASAUS010000929.1:0-210 GCF_029953005.1 Bradyrhizobium sp. Mp27
AGCAAAGTGCCGGCGTCGTCGGGGATGGCGCGTGCGAGGAATAGATCGTCCAGCACGAGGAGATCGCAGTCGATGATGGTTCGCAGCCGGACCTCGCGTTGTGCCGGAGAGTTCAGGGCGTAGCGGTGGAAGAAGTCGTCGGTCTCAAGATACTGGACCTTGTGGCTTTGCAGGATCGCCTGATAGGCAATCGCCTTGGCGATGTGCGAC
>NZ_JASAUS010000930.1:0-209 GCF_029953005.1 Bradyrhizobium sp. Mp27
GCTGGTTCCGGAAGCGGTTCAGAACCGTGTGATCGGGCGTCGTATCTTCGAGGCTCAGACCGACGAAGCGCTTGAACGACAACCGGTCACCCAGCGCCTCCTCGAGCTCGCGTTCTGAAAGACCATAGAGCGACTGCAGCAACACAGCACGAAACAGCACCAGCACCGGATAACCCGGACGACCGGGGGCCCCTTCATCCCGCAAATGG
>NZ_JASAUS010000931.1:0-209 GCF_029953005.1 Bradyrhizobium sp. Mp27
GCCCCTCAAACGATCCTGACGCCCGGTTCGCCAAGCGGCAAGGCAAAAGCGGCTCGACCTTCGGTTACAAGGCCCATGTGGGCGTCGACGAAGGATCCGGCCTGATCCGCGGCGACGAAGCCGTGGTGTGGGCCGATGCGGCTTACGACACCCATGCCCGACGGGCCCGGCTGAAGGCGGAAGGCAAGAAGCCCCGCATCGCCCGTCGT
>NZ_JASAUS010000932.1:0-208 GCF_029953005.1 Bradyrhizobium sp. Mp27
CTTCCCTGCTGAGCACTGGATCCACCTACGCAGCTCGAACCCGATCGAGAGCGTCTTCGCCACGGTGCGCCACCGAACGGTGCGGACCAAGGGATCGCTGTCGCAACAAACCGCGAAGCTGATGGTGTTCAAGCTCATCGACGCCGCATCGAAGACCTGGCGGCGATTGAAGAGCACGAACCAGTTGCCGAAAGTCATCGCCGGTGTA
>NZ_JASAUS010000933.1:0-207 GCF_029953005.1 Bradyrhizobium sp. Mp27
AAGAGCCGGCCCGTGGCCGTCGTGCTGCGGCCCGGCAAGACGCCGGGCGGCGTCGAGGTGCGTGCCCATCTGCGCCGCCTGGTACGGCATATCCGCACGCGATGGCACAACACGCAAATTACGTTCCGTGGCGACGGGCACTATGCCCGGCCGGAGGCAATGGCGTGGTGCGAGACCAACGGCATCGACTACATCTTCGGTCTGTCC
>NZ_JASAUS010000934.1:0-206 GCF_029953005.1 Bradyrhizobium sp. Mp27
GTGGTATTTCTCGACGAAGACGTCGATCGCGGTTTCAGCTTCGGCCCGGTGTGGGGCCAGATAGATGTTCCGCAGGTCGTTCTTCATGGGGCCCAGCACGGATTTGGCGACCTTGTCGAGTACGTTGCTCACTTTATGGCACCAGCATCGTTGGTGCCGCGTGCCGGGAAAGGCCTCGTCCAGTGCCTTCCAGAAGCCGAGGGCGC
>NZ_JASAUS010000935.1:0-204 GCF_029953005.1 Bradyrhizobium sp. Mp27
AGGCTCGAGTGAGGGCGTCCCTGATTGTAGAAGGCCAGATACTTGGCAATTGACGCTCGCGCCTCGGACACGCTGTCGTAGGCGCGGAGATATACTTCTTCGTATTTGACCGTGCGCCAGAGCCGCTCGACAAACACGTTGTCGCGCCAGGCGCCCTTGCCGTCCATGCTGATGGCGATCTTCGCGTCCAGCAGCACATCGGTG
>NZ_JASAUS010000936.1:0-204 GCF_029953005.1 Bradyrhizobium sp. Mp27
CGGATCACGTCGCGCAGGCGCGGAGCATTCTCCAGCCGCGACAGCGTCGGCTGGGAACACAAATCCCGGCCCGTGTCCGGTAGGCGACCGCAGGCCAGTTTGAATGCCGGATCGGACCTCAGATGATCGAGGTCGTCGGCGTCCTCGTAGCCGCAGCAGATCGCGAACATGCGAGCGCGGAACATATCGACCAGGCTGTGCACG
>NZ_JASAUS010000937.1:0-204 GCF_029953005.1 Bradyrhizobium sp. Mp27
TATCTCCGCGCCTACGACAGCGTGTCCGAGGCGCGAGCGTCAATTGCCAAGTATCTGGCCTTCTACAATCAGGGACGCCCTCACTCGAGCCTGGACGGGCGCACGCCCGACGAGGCTTACTTCGGCACGCAAGCTATGGTGATGGCCGCATGACCGTCGCCGACGGTTTTGTCGTCGCTCTGGTCGGGCTACGCCCTCCCGACG
>NZ_JASAUS010000938.1:0-204 GCF_029953005.1 Bradyrhizobium sp. Mp27
TGACGTGGTATTTCTCGACGAAGACGTCGATCGCGGTTTCAGCTTCGGCCCGGTGTGGGGCCAGATAGATGTTCCGCAGGTCGTTCTTCATGAGGCCCTGCACGGATTTGGCGACCTTGTCGAGTACGTTGCTCACTTTATGGCACCAGCATCGTTGGTGCCGCGTGCCGGGAAAGGCCTCGTCCAGTGCCTTCCAGAAGCCGA
>NZ_JASAUS010000939.1:0-203 GCF_029953005.1 Bradyrhizobium sp. Mp27
GTGCATCGGCGACCTCGACGTCGCTGATGTGGTGGATCGCTGAGGCGCTCGGCGGGATCTTGCGCGCCGGCTTCACGAAGGTGCGCGCTCCGGTCGAGTAGAGGGTGCCGCCACGAATCTCGTGCCAGCCGATCTCGACCACTTCGTCGGTCGCTTCCTTCCCGGTCGTCTCGACGTCACAACAGCGGATGATCATTCGCGGT
>NZ_JASAUS010000940.1:0-202 GCF_029953005.1 Bradyrhizobium sp. Mp27
GCAAGACAAGCCGCGGCCGGGCAAGCAGCCGATCTATACGAAGACGACCGACAAGCGGATTCTGAAGCTGTTGGATAAGCCGCCGCCGCACGGGTTTGCGCGCTGGACCGGCCCCCTGCTGGCCGAGGCGCTGGGCGATGTCGATGTCCAATATGTCTGGCGGTTCCTGCGCAGCCACAAGATTGACCTGGTGGCTCGCAAG
>NZ_JASAUS010000941.1:0-201 GCF_029953005.1 Bradyrhizobium sp. Mp27
TCTGGCGATGGCCGAGCGGCGTCTCGGTTTGGCCAACAATCTGGCCCGGGTGTTCCCGGATCGGCGCGATCCGACGCGGGTCGTGCACAGCCTGGTCGATATGCTCCGCGCTCGCATGTTCGCGATCTGCTGCGGCTACGAGGACGCCGACGACCTCGATCATCTGAGGTCCGATCCGGCATTCAAACTGGCCTGCGGACG
>NZ_JASAUS010000942.1:0-200 GCF_029953005.1 Bradyrhizobium sp. Mp27
ATGTTCGACGTGTAAGCCCATCTTCGCCCTCGCAGCGCCGTACGAACGCAGCTTATCCGTGATCATAACGCGCGGCGGCGTGCCGGCGGATTTCAAGAGCTTCTTCATGAGAAGCTGCGCAGCGCGCGAGTCTCTTCGGCGCTGGATCAAGACGTCGAGAACGAAGCCATTCTGGTCGACAGCGCGCCAGAGCCAATGTT